>JAFGBL010000176.1 GCA_016933115.1 Bacteroidales bacterium
AATTTTTTCACTTTTAGCCGCAATTTACGTCTAAAACCGAAAAAGTTTTCAAACTTTTTCGAGGGTTAACCCTCGATCCAGCTAAGTCTGGATCGGCCTTCGGTGATTAATTCATAAAACTTATGAATTAATCAGGTTAAAGATTCAATGGGCCGGAACGGTTCTCATTTGACCCTAAACCTATCCGAAATTTTTTTGTTATTTTTAGAACACTGAACAATGTGATATGAATCCTGCTAAAGTCATCAAATTATGGGTTGATTTATTTAACCGGGGGGATGCCAGTGCACTTTCCGGACTCTACCATGAGGATGCTGTCAACCACCAGGTGGCCAATGAACCGGTGAAGGGGAAAGCTGCTATCCGCGAAATGTTTGAACGTGAATTTGCAGCTGCTGAGATGCATTGCATGATAGAAAATATATTCGAGGACGGTGAATGGGGCATCCTGGAGTGGAAAGACCCGCTCGGACTGCGGGGTTGCGGTTTTTTTCATGTGGTGGAAGACAAGATCAAATTTCAACGGGGATACTGGGATAAGCTTTCGTTCCTTCGGATGCACAACCTGCCGTTAATAGAAGAATAAAATCTTTTTAACCGCAATGAACGCAGAAGTTTTCGCAAAGCTGAGCAAAGAAAACACTGATAAAAACGGCTATTCAGCCAGGCCGTAAAGGGCCATTTCATTTTCCTTGCCGCGCAGTTTTACCTGTCCCACCTCTTTGAACCGGATGCCTGCATTTTTCATGGTTTCTACCAGGTCTCCCGAAACCAGCAACGGTTCACCGAAGGTTTTGCAGGCTTCTTCGATGCGGGCGGTGGTGTTGAGTACGTCGCCCATGTAGGCGATCTCGCGGCGGGTATAGCCCAGTTCGCCCGTTACCGAAATACCCCCGTGCAGTCCGGCCTTGAATTGGGGTACCAGTCCATAATTTTTTATATAGTGATCGGACCTGGAACTCACCACTGCATTGATCTTTTGGAAACAACGGATGCAGTTCGCCTCCTCTACCGCATCCTGGGTCTTCCAGGTGATGATGGCTTCATCGCCTACGTATTTGTAGATTTCTCCATTGGTTTGGAACACCGGCTCGGTAATGTCATAAAAAAAGTCGTTCACCAGCGACATGAACTTCAGGTGGCCGATCTGTTCGGCAATGGTGGTGGACGATTTGATGTCGAGGAACATGAACACCCGGTCGGTTTCCTGCGGGTGTCGGTAAATGCCGATGAAAAGCTTGGCCAGGACGTGCCGCCCGATCAGCGTGTTAAGGATTGAAAAAAAATTGAATCCCAGTGTCAGCAACATGCCGAACCCGATACCGATCAGGAAAAGCCGGCTGTAAAAAAAGCTGGGATCATTAAGGATGATTTTTACATTGCCTCTCAGGTAAAATATCACAATAAAAATAACGGCCACAACCAGGATCACAACCAGGTGGGCCAGTGTGTTGACGGCCAGGGCTACCAGCAGATTTACTTTGATGAGGAAGCGGTTGTAGATGTGCCGGGTATAAAGCGTTAAACTTACCGGCATCAGGCCGCCAATGCAGATACCCGCCGCAATTGACCGCCAGCCGGGATAGTAAAACCAGTACATGAAAACGGCTGTGATGATGGCCGAGATCAGGCTGGTTTGTGTGAGTCCTTTGATTTCCCGCTTTTGTTCCGGTTTCATATTGCTGGTATTCGGAGGGCTAAAATACGGGTTTTTGGTGTAATTTTACCTTGCCGGAACGGTTGAAAAATAATTTTTTTTTCGATGATATTTTTTTATTTTTGCAATATAAATCAGAAGAGTGAAGGCAAAGCCAGGTCTTAACATATTATTTCAAAATTCGTAATCAATCACCGGGGTTTTTTAGTTTTTATTTCGTAATAATGAGCCTTTGTCAGATCCTTTCTGTTAAACCTACTAAGTAATTGATAAATTTTTAAACCTAGAATAAATGAAAAATTTATTCAGTTTGATTTTTCCTATTATTTATCCTGATAAATCAAATATAGTAGCGTCGTTTAAGCATTTGATTGCTATTGCGGGGTGGGCAATAACAATTCTCGGAGGATATATTTCTCCTGCTTTTACACAAGGGACAATTTATGAAACAAATCAAAATAATAATGTTGAAACTATTAATTATGCTTCTTCAGAAAATCCAATTCCAGAAGGAACTTATGTTGCTAATAAAGAGGATTTTTCAAAAGATTTTGTTAGTGAGGATGGAAGATATTTTCATATAACTGAAAAAGGAAATACGATTGTTTCAGGAAATTTAAACCAAAATGATAAATCTTCTAAAGAATTAACAGATTATGATTATTCCCAATACCCTTTATTTGGGTTAAATCCCTATGTTCCTGCTAAGGACTCTTTATTTCAAACCGAAATGGATTGGTATGGTTCTGGGGATGTTGACGGAAATGGGCAAATTGATTTCAATGATTATTATTCAGACGTCTCAGGAACGAATCCTTTTTATGATGGAACTTATAGAGGAGATACAGATATAGATGGATATACTAATGCAAACCAAAGTTCACCAGATAAGCAAATAATTTTTGAGTATTTAGTAGGAATAAGAAATCACATAAATCGTTGGGAGTTTGAAACAACTGAAGAAGAAGCAAGTCGTTTACAAAAAGCGATTGAAATTGACCCAACAGACCAAATAAATTCCTCTACTTCTGGGTGGATATGTTCAAAATATGCAAACCAAGTTTTTATTAATTTTAATGGAATATATAAAATAGAAAATTCTATTTTTGCAGAAAATAATGGAACAAACTTACAATACGATTTAACACATAATGGAATTTTTAGAATTCCTGTTAGGTTAGTTTTAACTGTATCTGAAAATGGAATTAATCATGAAATCAATTCTGTTTATTTGGGTTCTCCAACAAATCAAAATTCTCTTGATTTTTATTCAAGAATTTTTATTGAACCACAGACAGATGAATTTGTTTCTATAGGAAATTGGAGTTTAAACAATTTTGCAAATGAAAGATGGTATGGTTATTATTATAGTGATTTTTATCAACAATGGGACTATGATGCTCGTGCCAGTGTTTATTATAGCTTTGGGGGAGGGACGCCTGAAATAACATTTCAAAATGAAAAACTTGTAATTTCTTGGTCGCCTTATTCTAACAGTTATCATCCTCAAGATGTTAATTTTGAGTTTCCTGCAGACACGAGCGTTAATTCAGCAGGTTATCCAGATAGCTTATATGTTGGCACAGAGGTAAATTATTGGGATGAATCAACTCAAACAAACAATCAATCTTGTTCAGATGTTACATATAATCTTTATAGGCATTGGAATTTAATTGCAGGAGCCTATGATACGAATTATGTTCAGACAATTTCTATTCACGATTTAACACCTCCAGAATTTGATGTGAATGAAAATGGGCCATACAATGTTTGGGACAATTCAGGATTGCCTATTTCATTTGAGAAAGATAGTCTTTCAACGCAAATGCCAAATCCCAATGTTCCCGGTTTTTACAACTACACTATAACTGAATCTTACACTGGCACAGACGTTTGTGGAAATTTTGCCACGGAAGATTTCATAACAGAGGTTCAAGATAATGAAGGACCTTTTGTAACTTCCTACCCCGTTCCAAACTATGACACAATTTTTGCTCCAGAGGGGATGAGTATAAATCCAGATAGTTTAGATTTTTATGGAATTCCAGCGTGGGCAAATTGGGAAGACCCTCAAAACTCCCCAATAATAAATAAAACTTACGAAGATGAGTTGGTAGGAGAGAATGGTGTTTACAGATGGTGGCTCAGAAACCAAAATGCAACAGATGTAACAGGAAATCCATCTCAAGATTTGGTTGTTCATTATGTTCAAGAACCGAAAACAACCTCCACAAACCCTCAAAAGAATTTAGAAACACTTTTGACAAATGCTTACCCTAATCCTACGACGGGAATTTTAAAACTTGATTATAGTTTGTTAAAAAATCAAAAAGTTTCTGCAGAGATTTTCGACTTGTCAGGAAGATTAATTGATTACGCAAGTGAAGAGCAATTTGAAGGAGAAAATAATTTACAATTCGATATGTCCAAATTTTCTAATGGAATTTACTTTCTTCAAGTTTCTTTTGACGGAAAGCCTGTTTCAAATCAAAAAGTGATTAAGCAATAATTTTAAAATCTCTTTCCCACCCATATCCAAATCGAGGACGAATTAAAGTATAGAATTTGCAACGCTTACATTTATATACTTTCAACTTAAATATCGAAAGTTTTATATACCCCAAAAATGAATTAAATTTGCACGCTTTTTTAAAATAACACAGCACATGACAGCCAAATCTTTTTGGGTGTTTCTTATTCCGGTTTTTATAAGTTATCAGAGCCTTATCGCCCAACAAATCAACATCGAAAAAATCGACGACACCCTGCTTACCGAAAACATCTCCTCCATTGAAAACATCATGTTTACCGACAACAACCTGGAGATCAGTTTTTACAGCGCCCCTTCGGAAACCATCAACCCAGCCATCGGTGCTGCTATAGACAAACCAGGGTATTTCGGCCAACACCATTTTCCATATTGAAGATTCCAATGGCAACGGCCTGCTGAATTTTGCCCCCATGCGGATCTATTATTCCATCATCTTTTCTTCCGATGAGTTGGACACGGGAACATCCTATAAGGTTTATACCGGCAGAACCTGCACAGGCAGCCTGCAAAACGGGCTTTATACCGGCGGCGCTTATTCGGGCGGAACACTTCGAACAACCTTCACCCTTACGAACATGGCTCAAACCGTGTGGTTCTGACAGGTTGGTTTATTCTTAAGAAATTTTATAATTACTTTAAACTGCACTGACAATACCCGTGCAATTGCCTTCCTCACCGGGCGATCACATCATACGTCCTGAAAGTTGACTTCATGGGCGATTTCTCTCCTGATTCCTTTGCTTTGGCCACATCGGCAAATCCCCGCTTGTGCCCTTCCAGAAATTCGGCCGAACCGGTCCAGTTTTTAAAATGTTCCTCGCTTTCCCAAAAACTGACGATGAGGTAACTTCCACTGTTGTTGGTGGGTTTTAAAACCCGTACATTTTTAAATCCCGGCATCCGGTCGATGGCATGGGCACGGCTCCCAAAAAGCTCCTCAAAACGTGGTTTGTAACTCTCCTCACAGTCTATATAGTTGATTGCAACAAAATTGTGTTCTGTATTTTCCATATGTTTATTGATTTAATGCAAGCAAAAATAATAATATTCATTACTATAATAGTTATAAAGACCCTTTTATCTTTTTATGGTTGAAGTTCGCGGATGTGATGACAAATATTAATTTTTGGAAGGAAAGTAACTTTGCAGTGTCTGAACCGTCCTTACAACAATAAAGTCATAAAAAATGAATAAAATTTTCTCTCTGTTGACCCTCCTGATCGTTGCTGCTGGTTGCACTCAATCCACAGTAAATCGTCCTGGCGAAGCTGAGTTGAAAGTGCGTCAGGAATCGCATTACCATTTGGTTTTACCGTCGGAATTAGTCTACAGGCATGAAGAATTTGAGATGAATGTATCTGCGGCTACAAATAATATTTATGAATTTGCCAATCAATACGGCTGGAAGGAATTCACTGAAGAACCCTTTATGGACAGCGTAATGATATTCGGCACTAAAAAGGAATTTGATAAAACCCTGTTGATGATTGCCGGGGCCGATACCACCATTTCCCTCCCTGAAACTTACTGCGCAGCCCTGGAAAACCGGACTTTGATGGCTGTTTCCCCCGAAATCTATGCTAGCGTCTATCCGCAGGGCATTGAGGATAAAAGTTATGAAAAGTTGCTTACCCATGAAATCGCCCACCGGCTTCATGTAAGGATTTTAAAAGGAGACGAAGACGCTATGGGCCCGGTATGGTTTTTCGAGGGTTTTGCGCTTTTTGCGGCAGATCAGTTCAGGAATACTGACCTTCACCTTTCAACCGGTGAAATGAAGCAGATCATCAATGATCCGGATAGGGGAAGTTACCTGAAATATGCAGTTCTTTTTCGGGTTCTTGTTAAAAAAGTACTGTTAAAGGAATTGATTGAGAAAGCAGGGGAGGAGGGTTTTAACGAGTGGGTGATATTAAAACTGGATTTCAAAATGCAGTAAATTTGAACTGATAAAAATAGTTTTCAGCTGAGACCGGATTCTAATTATCCTATCGGTTTAATGCAATAATATAAAACCAAATTTCCGTTCACTGAAAAAATCCCCCCTTCATTGAAAATTTTTACCTGTCTGTTTTTGCTATTATTATTTTGTCTTCAGAAATCTGAAAAATCATTTAAAAACCGAAAATACGAAGCAATATAATCATGAGTACCGTTCCTATGCAGATTTGATTACGTATATTTGTAATGCTGTTTGCCGCAATATGCTATTAAGCCAAATTTACATTCGGATAGGGATGTTGTATTTGTTATTATTTTTTTTGATTTCATGTGACAACATCAATAAAAACGATCCTAACCACGGGAAGAAGCTTCGGCAATTGAACCGTGAACAGGTGAGTGCTTTCCAACTCATCATCGATTCAGCCGATGTAAAGGGTTCTATACTGATTTATGATCCTGAAAAAAGTCTCTGGCTTTCGAATGATTTTGACTGGGCAGCAAAAGGCCGGCTCCCGGCATCCACCTTTAAAATAGTTAATTCAATAATTGCCATGGAAACCGGAGTTGTTGAAGACGACAGCACAATGTTTTACTGGAATGGCGAAAAAAGAAGGCTGCCTCAATGGGAACGCGACATGAGTTTCAGGGATGCATTTCACCTTTCCTGTGTTCCATGCTACCAGGATGTTGCCCGTCGTATTGGTTCGGAACGGATGAATGATTATCTGGCAAAGTTCGGATATGGGAATATGAAGGTCGATTCGTCGAACATTGATGTGTTTTGGCTGCAGGGAGATTCGGAGATCAGTCAGTTCGGGCAAATCGATTTTTTATATCGATTTTATTCCGGGGAATTACCCATTGCAGAGCGGACTCATCAATTGATGAAAAATATGATGGTGCTGGAAGAAAATGAAAAATACAGGATCAGCGGAAAAACCGGATGGTCTATCAGGGATGGTAATAACAACGGCTGGTTTGTCGGTTATTTGGAAAAAAGCGGAAAGGTTTGGTTTTTTGCCACAAATGTCACCCCAAATGAAGAATTTAATATGGAAATGTTCCCAAAGATCAGAAAGGAAATAACTTATACAGCCTTCAGGAGGCTGGGAATCCTGTGACTAATATTCTGCAATTTTCTCCTGGTACCTGAACAACTTGGGCCGGATCAGTACCCGCAACGATTGGTCATAAAGCACATAATTCCACCACCAGTTGATAAATACAAAAAACCGGTTTCGGATGCCCACCAGTTGCATCAGGTGGACGAACAACCAGATGATCCACGCAATAAAGCCCTTTATCCTTATACCGGGCAACTCGGCCACCGCCAGTTTTCTTCCCACCGTTGCCAGTGATCCTTTATCCTTGTATTCGAATGGTTTCAGTTCTTCACCCTTGATCATCCGTTTGAAGTTTTCGGCTAGGTTTTTTCCATGCTGAATGGCAACCTGCGCAACTTGTGGGTGGCCTTTGGGATATTTTTCGGTTTCCATGTATGAAAGGTCACCGATCACAAAAATTTCGGGGAAATCTGGTATATGGTTAAACCGGTCGGTTTTGATCCTGTTTCCTTTTGTAAAAACCTCATCCGGTAATCCTCCGGGCTTTAATCCGGCAACACCGGCAGCCCAAATAACCGTATCCGTCCGGATGGATTCACCGTTTTTAGTTTTAAGTATTTTCCCGTCATATGCATTGACCATCGTATTGAGCCTGACGTTTACCCCCAGTTTTTCCAGGTATTTATTCGCAATGGATGACGATTTATCTGACATGCCTGCCAGCAATCCGGGCATGGCTTCAAAAAGATGTATCTGCATCCTGTTGGGATCAATATCGGGATAGTCCTTTGGAATTACATATTTTTTCATTTCTGCCAGGGCACCTGCCAATTCTACGCCTGTAGGACCACCACCCACGATAACGAAATTGAGCATTGCATCCACCTCCTCTGTTTTAGATTCATTGAGTGCTTTTTCGAAGTTCAGCAACACCTTGTTGCGTAGGTATATGGCCTCGGAAACGGTTTTCATTGGAATGGTATTATTTTGAACCGACTCCATTCCAAAATAGTTGGTATCTACTCCCAGGGCCAGAACAAGGTAATCATAGTTCAGGGTTCCGATATCGGTTTCAATGATCTTCCTGTGGGGGTCAATTGTTAAAAGAGATGCCATCCTGAAATGGAAATTCGTTTTGTGCTGAAATATTTTACGCAAGGGAAACGAAATGGATGAGGGCTCCAATCCTGCGGTGGAAACCTGGTATAAAAGCGGCTGAAACTGGTGATAATTGTGCCTGTCGAGCAAAACCACCTGGTACTCCGAACCTGTAATTTTCCGGGCCAGTTTTAATCCGCCGAAGCCGCCGCCTACAATTACCAATCGTTTTTTTCCGGAATCCGGAATATGTATTTTTTTGCCCATAAGTTCATATTTAACAACAAGCTAAAATCCCCAATGTTTTCAACAAATTGATCTATTTGTAATCCTTGAACCCAATAACCGGAAATTGGCAACATTTCATTTTGATGTGCTGAAGTGAAATAATTCTGAATTTTAATGCACTAATCTTTAATTTCACACGAGAATAATCTGTTA
>JAFGBL010000177.1 GCA_016933115.1 Bacteroidales bacterium
AGTTCGCTTAATTTTTGGTTAACTTCCTTGAGTTTTTCCATCATATTTAATCGAGTATAAATTTCCTTGAGTGAGGCCAATGTGCTTACGTCACCCGGTTGCAATTCATTGGCTTTTTCCAGGTATGGTAAACATTCTTTCAGGTAATTGTCAGCTTCGGCTTTCATCTTGTCGTATTCATCAATTGCATCCAGCGGTAACTGGTTAGCAACATCTATAACAGCAGCAGCTTTGTTGACATAAAGTGCTCCCATATTATAATTGGGATCAAAATAATCAGGATTTAGTTCAATGGACTTTTTATAAGCATCAGCAGCCTTTACAAAAGCGTCGTTCCTCACCTCTTTGGTTTTGGTGGTATCGTCAGCAATTTCGTTGTATTTGGCACCGATTGCAAAGAAAATCGTAGGATTTGTTTTGTCTATCTCAGCAGCCCGGGTCAAGTTATTTAAAGCTTTTTCCGTTTTTCCTTCTGACAGAAATACATTGGTTTCATTCAATAACAAGTTAAGATCCTCAGGAAATCTTGCCCTTCCCAGGGCATAATATTCTTCAGCTTTTGCTACATCTTTGTCTTGCCTGTAATAAATTGACGCCAGAGAACTGTAAACTGACGGTTCAGGATAATCCATATCGATTAACCTTTTCAAATTTTCTTTGGCTATGTCGTATTCCCCGGCCAGTTCAGCAGCAACAGAGATATAATATATTGTGGTCGTATCAATTGTTCCGGCTTCAGAATAAATATCAAATGCCTTTTGAAACGAATTCATGGATTGCTTGAATTCACTTTGTGCCAATGTACTGTCGTTATCTGAAATGGCTGCCATCCCCTTGTTGTATTTATTGGCACCGTCATTGAAATAAGCTTCCCCCACGATGGGCATTCTTTGCAGGATATCCAATTTGTATTGATCTTTTTCATCCAGTTCCATAGCCCTTTTGTATGAATCATATGCCTTGTTCAGGGCATCAGGATCAAGATTCTTGTAATTCTCATCATCACTCCTGTAAATGTCGATGTAGATGTTACCACGATAAAACCAGGTTTTGGCATCACCCATGGTTTTTTCATTTTCTATTGCAGCGTCGATATTTTCTTTAGCTTTATCGAGCTTTCCATTCCTGTGGTAATTAAATGCACTAACCACTTTATTGCTCTGTCCGTAACCCAGGTTTGCCACAAACAGTACCGATAATAAAACTATTAATAATTTCTTCATTTTCTTTTTCTTTAAATGATTTCCTTTTGCAAAAATATGATTAAACACTTGAATTCATTCAAATACCGAGCCAATTTAGAAACACTCTTTATAATATCAAGTCAAGAAAAGCAAAATAAAAACATTAAATAATCTAACTAAGCTACTTAATTTCATTACTTTACTCCTCAGATGAAATATTTTCTTCATCACTTATTTCTTTACTTTCATCACCTTCAACGGTAATTTGTTCAATTTCTTCTTCATCCTCAATTTCTACACGCGCCACTGAAGCTATGGCATCACCTTCACGGATATTGATCAGCCTAACACCCTGAGTAGCTCTACCCATTACGCGCAGGTCGGTGACGGCCATCCTTATTAAAATTCCTGATCGGTTGATGATCATCAGATCGTCGTTATCGGTCACCGCTTTAATGGCGATCAAATCTCCGGTTTTTGCGGTTATATTGATGGTTTTAACACCCTTTCCTCCCCGGTTGGTGATTCGGTAGTCATCGAGTTTCGATTTTTTCCCATACCCGTTTTCCGACACCACCAGAATATCCTGGTTTTCATCTTCGAGGCAGATCATGCCAATCACTTCGTCTTTAGAACCACTAAGCCTTACACCCCTCACTCCTGTTGCGTTTCTTCCCATCGGCCTTACCGTTTTTTCATTGAACCGGATGGCTCTCCCCGATTTCAATGCCATGATTATTTCATTTTCTCCATTTGTAAGTTTGGCTTCCAGCAAGTTATCGTCCTCCTTGATATTGATGGCAATAATTCCGTTTTGCCTTGGTCTCGAATAAGCTTCCAGGCTGGTTTTTTTAATGGTTCCTTTTTTCGTGCAAAGGATGATGTAATTATTTTCCACATAATCCTTATCCGTCAAATCTTTTACATTTATAAAAGCTCTTACTTTATCCCCGGGTTCAATATTGATTAAGTTCTGCATCGCCCTGCCCTTGCTTGTTTTAGTTCCTTCCGGTATTTCGAACACACGAAGCCAGTAGCACTTTCCATTTTCAGTAAAAAAAAGTACATAATTGTGATTGGAAGCAATATAGAGGTGCTCCAGGAAATCCTCACCCCTGATATCGCTGGCTCTTGCCCCGACTCCGCCCCTGTTTTGCCGTCTGTATTCGGTAAGTGAAGTACGTTTGATATACCCAAGGTGTGAGATGGTGATCACCACATCTTCATCGGCAATTGTGTCGGTGATGCTGAAATCCTTTGCAGTATATTCGATTTCAGTCCTGGTATCGTCGCCGTATTTCTCTTTCATTTCCCTTAACTCTTCCTTGATAATCTCCATCCTGAGATTTTCGTCAGCGAGGATTTCCTTTAACCTTTCAATCAGTTTTAGTAATTCGGTGTATTCCTCTTTCAGTTTTTCCTGTTCAAGACCTGTCAATCGCTGCAACCGCATTTCGAGGATTGCTTTCGCTTGTATTTCAGATAAATCGAATTGCTCCATCAAACCGTTTTTGGCGTCATCAGGAGTTCTGGATGCACGGATCAGGGCAATGACTTCGTCCAGGTGGTCCAATGCTTTGATAAGTCCTTCGAGGATGTGTGCCTTTTTTTCTGCTTCATCCAGTTCAAACTGTGTTTTACGTATGAGTACTTCATGCCGGTGTTCAACATAATATTTAATGAGGTCTTTGAGATTCAGCAAGAGTGGCCTCCCATTAACCAACGCAATATTATTGACACTGAAAGAGGACTGCAACTGAGTGAACTGGTAGAGTTTATTAAGAATTACGTTCGGAATGGCATCCCTCTTCAGATCATAGACAATCCTCAATCCATCCTTATCCGACTCGTCCCGGATATCAGAAATACCTTCTATTCTTTTATCGTTGACCAAATCTGCAGTTCTGCGGATCATTTCAGCCTTGTTTACCTGGTAAGGAATAGATTTTACGATAATATGGGTTTTTCCGCTATCTTCTTCTTCAATGTTAGCTTCTCCCCTTACGACAATTCGTCCCCTGCCGGTTTCATAGGCGCTTTTCACTCCGTCATAGCCGTAAATCAACCCTCCTGTCGGGAAGTCCGGGCCTTTGATGAATTTCATCAATTCGGCAATAGTTATTTCCCGGTTATCGATATAGGCAATGGTTCCGTCGATCACTTCCGACAAATTGTGAGGGGGCATATTGGTAGCCATTCCCACAGCAATACCTGAAGCACCATTGATCAGCAATTGTGGAATTTTTGCTGGCAATACGGTAGGTTCTTCAAGTGTATCATCAAAATTCAGCTGAAAATCGACCGTATTTTTATTGATATCGGCGAGCATCTCTTCGGCAATTTTCCGGAGGCGTGCTTCAGTATACCGCATAGCTGCAGGGCTGTCACCATCCATAGAGCCAAAGTTTCCCTGACCATCTACCAGAGGGTATCTGAGGGACCAGGGCTGCGCCATCCTGACCATGGCATCATAAACTGAAGTATCGCCATGAGGGTGGTATTTACCCAGCACCTCTCCTACTATTCTGGCAGATTTTTTATAAGACCTGCTTGCTGCGAGCCCCAGATCAAGCATTCCGTACAATACCCTTCGATGAACGGGTTTTAATCCATCCCTCACATCGGGTAATGCCCTGCCTACAATGACAGACATCGAATAATCGATATATGCCACCTTCATTTGATTCTCGATGTTAACCTTAATTATCCGTTCACCGTTTTCTCTGTTTTCCATTTCTTATTTCGTTCAATTTCAATAATTTACAAGTAAATGATAAAAGCTACGAATTTAGTTATTTTAGTTGAATTTTACACAAAAACGCAGGACTATTATTACTAACACGGCCGTGTTAATAAAAAGTGCCTTTATGACCATTTTTCAGTATATTTGTATTTAGTTTTGAATGTCGCCGTCAACTTGGCATATTTATTTAGCATCCTGATCCTTAGGAAAGGTTTTTGATAAAAACAAACAAAATGTTCAGGTGTTATTTTATATGAAGAAATTGAAACACGCAATGAACAAGTACAGTAATATTTAAACTTGTAAATCGTTTTAAATACGTCTAAAGTAAATCTATATAATGGAAGCTAAATTCTCACAACGTGTAAAAGATGTTTTGTCATTCAGCCGGGAAGAAGCCATCAGACTGGGAAACGATTATATTGGAGTGGAGCATCTGTTACTCGGTATAATACGTGAAGGAGAGGGTATGGCAATTCAGATACTCACGTATTTTGGTGTTGACTTGTCAAAAATCAGGAAAGAAATAGAAATTGGCGTAGCCAATTCAATTCAAAACACAGTTAAATCTTCCGAAAATATCCCTTTGATCAAACAGGCAGAGAGAGCACTTAAAATCACCTATCTTGAAGCCAAGTTGTTCAATAGCGACCTGATTGGTACGGAGCACCTCCTGTTGGCAATATTGAAAGATAACGACAATATCGTTACCAAGGCTTTTCATAGTTATGGCGTTGATTACGACGCAGTAAAAGATGAGCTTAAAGCTATTATTTCAAATGCTGAAAACGGTTTGGGCATGGATCCGAAAGATGAATTACCAGGCGGTACTGCTGATGATGATCCCGATGAAGGCGGACAAAGTTTTGGAGGAAATATTAAGAAAATGTCGGATTCAAAATCAAAAACTCCGGTACTTGATAATTTTGGAAGGGATATTACAAAATATGCAGAGGAAGGAAGGTTAGATCCCATTGTGGGCCGCGAACGAGAACTGGAAAGGATCGCCCAGATTTTAAGCCGCAGGAAAAAGAATAATCCGATTTTGATCGGGGAACCCGGAGTTGGAAAATCGGCCATTGCCGAGGGCCTTGCTTTAAGAATCGTTCAACGCAAAGTTTCAAGGGCGTTGTTTAACAAAAGAATTGTTACCCTCGATCTCGCCTCCTTGGTTGCCGGTACAAAATACCGCGGCCAGTTTGAGGAGCGAATGAAAGCTGTTTTAAACGAACTGGAAAAAAATCCGGATATAATTCTTTTCATTGATGAAATCCATACCATCGTTGGTGCAGGTAATGCTTCAGGGTCGTTGGATGCTTCAAATATGTTTAAACCGGCTCTTGCACGGGGCGAAATTCAGTGCATCGGCGCTACGACCCTGGATGAATACCGTCAGTACATCGAAAAAGACGGTGCCCTGGAAAGACGGTTCCAAAAAGTTTTGGTAGATCCCACAAATCCTGAAGAGACCATTGAGATTTTGCACAATATTAAAGAAAAATATGAAGACCACCACCTGGTTACCTATTCGGATGATGCCATTAGGGCCTGCGTTAATTTAACAACCCGTTATATTACCGATCGTTATCTTCCTGATAAAGCCATTGACGCACTGGATGAAGCCGGGTCGAGGGTTCACATTACCAATATCCATGTACCGGTCGAAATCATTGATATAGAAAACCGGATTGAGGAAACCAAACTGAAAAAAACCCAGGCGATCAACAACCAAAAATTTGAAGAAGCTGCTAAATTTCGTGATATTGAACGCAAATTGCAGGAAGATCTTGAAAAAGAAAAAAAGCGATGGGAGGAAGAATCGAGAATTAACCGGGAAGATGTTACCGAGGAAAATGTTGCCGAAGTTATTGCCATGATGACAGGTGTTCCTGTTCAACGGATTGCTCAGAACGAAAGTGAAAGGTTGGTAAGTATGGAGGATGACCTGGCCGGATCGGTTATAGGACAGGATGAGGCCATTAGGAAAGTAGTCAAGGCAATCCGCAGGAACCGGGCCGGTTTGAAGGATCCCAATAAACCAATCGGTACTTTTGTTTTCCTCGGACCTACCGGTGTTGGTAAAACGCACCTGGCAAAGGTTTTAGCAAGGTATCTTTTCGATAGTGAGGACGCCCTTGTGAGGATTGACATGAGTGAATACATGGAAAAATTTGCGGTCTCCCGCTTGGTTGGGGCACCTCCCGGCTATGTTGGATATGAAGAAGGCGGACAACTCACCGAAAAGGTCAGGAGGAAACCATATTCCATCGTATTGCTTGATGAGATTGAAAAAGCACATCCTGATGTTTTCCATCTATTATTACAGGTGCTGGATGACGGTGTTCTTACCGACAGCTTCGGCAGAAGGGTCGATTTTAAAAATACCATTGTCATTATGACCTCCAATATCGGATCGCGACAATTGAAAGATTTTGGACAGGGTGTCGGGTTTGATACCACAGCCAGACAATCAACCAGGGCTACTTTTGCCAGAGGTATCATTGAAAATGCTTTAAAAAAGACTTTTGCTCCCGAATTTCTTAACAGAATTGATGACGTAGTTATTTTCGATCCGCTTGAACGTGAAGATATTCATAAAATCATTGATATTGAGCTAAGTTACCTTTATTCCAGGGTAAAGAGCCTCGGATATCAAATGGAAGTTACCGCGAAAGCCAAGGATTACATTGTCGAGAAAGGTTGGGACGAGCAGTATGGTGCACGGCCGCTCAAAAGAGCTATTCAAAAGTACATTGAAGATCCGCTGGCAGAGGAAATTATCAAAACTAAAATTACCCAGGGTGATATTATCAATGTGGATTACAAGGATGGTGCGGAGGAACTGACCATAACGGTTCAAAAACAAAAAAAGGAAGTGGTTAAAACCAAATAACAGCAACCAGCCGCAACGGCTGGTTTTTTTATGCCAACTCTCTGAATTGTCCGTTCCTGTTATCTGTATACCGAATTATAATGGAAAATCCGTTTTCATAAAAAAATAAAGATGATTCTTTATTTTCAATTAAATATTTTGATGCGGTATACTTGATGCTCAACCCGAATTGATCAAGTATTTGTTTGGAAATTCTGCCGATATCTTTTTCATTCACATGGTCAATAATATATTCACCCATTACATAAACCCGATCCAGAAAATAAAACACCACTTTAACTTCCTTTTCGAACTCAAATATTTTAAAACCATAAGCTTTCAAATCCTGCCCATTGATGCGGAATACGTTAAAACAATCGGGGCTTTTGAATGAGGACAACAAACCGGATTCATCAGTTCCAAAAGGAATCGATTCGAAAATGATATTCTTATCTGTTTGAAAGGATGTAATCTCTTTGTCCGACCGACGGGATAAACGAAGATATGGCATGATATCATCTTTAAAACAATAAGGATAAGGACTTTTTTTGGCCAACCTTTTATAATGCCTTACAAATTCGTAACTATATCTGCCATAAACCAGATGGATTGTTTTCAAGCTTAAAAATTTCCTGAAGATCAGTAAAATCAGTATAAGTATAAATACAATAAGGATTGTTACTAACATCAT
>JAFGBL010000178.1 GCA_016933115.1 Bacteroidales bacterium
AGTTCGCAAGAGTTATGAAACTACTTATGATCCTGGTTTTTTCGGGGCTGATGACCTTCGCGTCCCAGTCTTATTCGCAGATGACAAGACTATCCCTAAACCTAAAGCAAGCTACCGTTCTGGATATTTTCAATGCTATCGAGGAGCAATCAAAGTACCAGATAGCCTATAACAGTACCAAACTGGATGTGAAAGAAAAAATAGATCTATCCGTGGATAATAAAACGGTTGGTGAAATTTTGGATATGGTTCTGGATCCTTCCGATTTGAAATATGAATTTGTAGGACCCTACATTGTTATCTCGGATAAGGTCGCGAATATCGGTTCCAATATAGTTGCGGCCCAGTCAAATATTAAAGTTTCAGGTCAGGTTACCACAGCCTTGGGGGCCTCCATTCCCGGGGTCACAGTGGTCGTAAAAGGAACATCTGTGGGAACGGTAACCGATGTGAACGGTAACTTTTCTTTGACAAATGTACCGTCGGATGCGATCTTGGTGTTTACCTTCGTGGGGATGAGGACCCAGGAGATATTTGTGGACAACCGCCAGATTATTGATATTCAGCTGCAAGAAGACATGGTGGGAATCGACGAGGTTGTGGTTGTAGGCTATGGGATCCAAAAAAAGGCGAACTTAACAGGATCGGTTGGAACTGTAGCTGGTAATGTTCTGACTGAAAGGCCTGCAACAAACTCTGCAAACCTGCTGCAAGGAAGAATTTCAGGGTTGCAGGTTATTCAGCCCAGTGCGGAACCGGGACGAGATAATCCTTCGTTTCTGATTAGAGGGCGAGGTTCTTTTGGGGGTAGCAACGATCCGCTTATTTTGATCGATGGTGTTACCGGTTCATTAAACAATTTGTCACCGGACGACATTGAAAACATAACCCTGTTGAAAGATGCCGCATCAGCTTCGATTTATGGAGCCAGGGCTGCAAATGGTGTCATATTGGTGACCACGAAGAAAGGGGAAAAAGGTAAGACTGTTGTCAGCTACCGTGGAAATATTGCGGTCAACTCACCCACAAAACTTCCCGATTTTATTACCAATTCTGCTGAATACATGGAAATGTACAATAAAGCGGCTGCCCGTTCAGGTATCGCTTTCCGTTATGCAGAAGACGAAATTGCTAAGTATCGAAATGCAACTGACCGGGAACAGTATCCGAACTTTGATGCCGTTGACTATTGGTTTAAAAATGCGATAGTCACCAATCATAGTATCTCCCTGTCCGGCGGAACGGAAAAGAGTGCCTATAATGCATCCTTCAGTTACCTGGATCAGGATGCGATGTTGCCGGGGTATAAATTCAAACGTTATAATGCGTTGCTGAGCTATACGAATGAAATCAGTAAGATACTTGATTTTGGAACCAAAATGATTCTGACCTATAAGGATCGTCAGGAACCACCGTTCACAAGTGCAAACATGGCATTATCAATTTATGCTACCGGTCCAACCTACGGGCCTTACTTGCCTGACGGCAGTGGCCGGATTGCGTCCAGGGCTTATCTGAACGAAGGTCGAAACCGAAATCCCAGCGAGTATTATGCAATGGGGAATCAGAAAACTAAAGATTACAACCTGAATGCACAGGCTTATATTGATTTAAAACCGTTTAAAGGGTTTGTATGGACCACAAAAGTGGCCATAAATTATGATGATTCTTTTTACAAAATGCATCAGGTGCCTTATAAAGGCTATGTTCTTCAGGAGAAAGATAGTAATACCGGAGATAACCTGGAATTTGCTTTTGGCCCGGATATCCTGGGGGTAACAGATCAGTATTCAAAAGCCATCACGCCAACAGTGTATTCGGTGATGTCGTATAATACCACGATCAACAATGATCATGATATTTCAGCATTATTGGGATATGAACAAATAAGTTACAAGTATCAAACGTTACGGGCACGCAGAATTAATTCGGTTTCTCCAATTCTGGATGAGTTAACGGGGTATTCATCAGATAACCAATCCCTGTTTTTTACCCATCCGCGTCTGCCGTCGTTGGCTGGTCCATCCGAGTGGGCGATGCAATCCATATTTGGACGAGCAAATTATTCATTTAAAGGAAAATATCTTGTTGAGGCAAACTTACGCTATGATGGTACATCAAAAGTGTCTCCGGACTATCGATGGGGTCTGTTCCCTTCGGCTTCAGCTGGCTGGCTTATGTCTGAAGAAAGCTTCATTAAAGACCAGGTTAGCTGGATTAACTATTTGAAATTGAGGGCATCCTATGGTGTTCTTGGTAACCAGGATGTTGGTACCTATCTGTATCAAAATAATTTAGTGATCAATAATGTCTATTACCCGTTTGAAGAGTCACTTTCTCAAGGGGCTGTCGTGAATGTATTTAAAGATCAAAGTTTAAAATGGGAGTCGACCAGTATTCTTGATGTTGGATTTGACGTAAATATTTTCTCGGGCTTGTTGGGTGTAACTTTCGATTGGTTCAACAAAACGACTTATGATATTTTGGCAGCTCAGCCTGTTCCTGCCAGCTTGGGCCTTTCGTCTCCAACGTTGAATGACGGAAAAATGCGGAACAAGGGGATTGAACTGGAACTGAGCCATCAGAATAAAATAGGTGAAGTAAATTATGGCGCTAATTTCCAAATTTCAACAGCTAAAAATGAATTGGTACATATTCGTGTCCCCAGCAAAGGTACGACCATTAATGAAGTTGGGTTGCCGTATGGTTCGCATTTTCTGTATATCTGGGATGGAATTTTCCAGGAAGATGATATCGACAATCCGCTTACGCCAACACATGTGCTAAATCCCAATCCACGGCCAGGTGACTTGAAAATGAAAGATATGGATGGTGATGGTGATGTGGATACCGATGACCGCAGGGTGGTAGGTGGCGCCTATGCTGATTTCCTGTATTCTTTTGGTTTGAATATTGGCTATAAGAATTTCACACTTAGTGCGTTCTTCCAGGGAGTTGAAGGACGTAAAGCTCGTGTTAACAACTGGGGGATTGATCCATTTATGCAAGGAACCCCGCCAACCACAAAATGGCGCGATGCCTGGACGCCTGAAAACCAAAGTAATACACTGCCGGCAATTTATGTCGCGGGTTATTCGGGTGTGGCTAACTATGGCGGATCAACTTATTATTTGCAGGATGCATCTTACTTGAGGTTGAAGAATGTAATGCTTTCGTATGATCTTCCAAAATCCTTGATCAGCAAAATCAGGGCGAAAGATTTAAGTGTTTATGTATCAGCAGATAACTTGCTTACATTCACGAAATATGAAGGTTCTGACCCGGAAAGGGCCAGTGTAACCGGGAACTACGCTGAATATCCTCAGGCTCGTATTTTCAATTTTGGATTGAATGTTAAATTCTAAAAGTAATTAAAATGAGAACAAAATTCCTATCATACAGATATATAGCAATAGTTGTCATGGCGCTGTTTTTATCGGCGTGTAATGACGATTTCTTGGATAAAAATCCGTTGAACAGTGTATCCGGTGAAATCTTCTGGGCAAACGAGGCCGATGCGGCCACTGCGCTTAATGGAGTCTATTCCAGGTTGCAACAAAACTTTCTTGGTTATGAGCGGGTTTATCTGGATGGGCTTTCTGATAATGCCTATCTTGATCCGGGTAACGGTAACCAACCAAATATGACGAACATGACAACAGGTAGCATTTCACCGGGACTTTCAGGTGCCATGGCAAATATGTACAGCAGTCCATATCGGGCAATCACCAGTTGTAATTATTTTCTGGACAACATTGATAAGGTTCCGGATATGGCTGAATCGACAAAAGAAAAATACACGGCTGAGGTTCGTTTTATCAGGGCTCTATGTTATTTCGATTTGGTTCAAAGCTTTGGCGGGGTTATCATTTACAAAAATTTCCCAAAAACGTTGGAAGATGCTAAAATTGCTAAAAGTACCCAGGAGGAAGTTTATGCTTTTATCGAAGAAGACTTGAATTTTGCCATCTCCAAATTACCCGACGAGAAATATACAGGGCATGCAGTAAAAGGTAGTGCGCAAGGTCTATTAGGACGGGTTCTGATTACTCAACAAAAATGGGCTGAAGCTGCCACTGTATTGAAACAGATTATGGATTCCGGAAAATTCGGTTTGTCGAATAGCTATCAGGACATATTCCTGACTGCCGGGCAGAAAAGTTCAAATGTGAACAAGGAGATTATGTTCTCGACAAAATACCTGGCCCCAACAAATGTGCATCGCACAAGTCCAGGTTCCGCAGGAATGAATATCGAATTGGGGTGGTGGTCATTAATGCAGCCTTATCAGGATTTAACGACAGCGTATCAAATGACTGACGGTTTGCCAACCAATGAATCCCCTTTGTTTGATCCAGAGAATCCTTATCTAAACCGGGATCCACGGATGAATATGACCATTAAAACACCCGGAGAAATCTGGTATAATTCAGTGGGCGCACCGTGGACTGGTAGCTATGAGTCTTACACCGGTTTTCTGGTTGAAAAGTATGTTGACCTTTCTCTTGCTCCGTTTTCTGCATCTACCGCTACATTGACTGATCAGGATTATGTGCATTTGCGCTATGCTGATGTATTGCTGATGTATGCCGAAGCAGCTAACGAAGCAACTGGTCCGGCGACTGCCGTGTACGATGCAATTGATGATGTGAGGGGACGTGATGGTGTTAATATGCCAGCCGTAGATCGCAACCGTTATAATACCAAGGAAAGTCTCCGGGATTTTATTCGTAATGAAAGACGAGTTGAATTGGCTCTTGAAGGCCAACGGTACAATGATTTAAAGAGATGGCGTATTGCTCATGTTAAATTGCCGACGCTGGAAACGCCTGCCGGAGATCCTCTCGTGTTTGAAGAAAAGAACTATATCTTACCCTTCCAGACATCAGAATTGGATAATAATCCGAACCTGACTCAAAATACAGGATATTAATGAAATAAAGAAATAGAGTCCCATGTTTCCGGGGGCTCTATTTTTCTCTGATTGATAAGTCGGGGGGTATCCTTTTTCCAAAAATTAACCTAAACACGATCTTGTATGTCAACATTATTGAACCGACGTACCTTCCTGAAAAAATCAACTGTTCTGTCAACGGTAGCCGGGATGGGCCTAAACAGCTGGGCCTACTGTAATTCTCCTTTTTTGCGTGATAATTGTGATCAGAAAACCGGTACCCAGCGGTTGCCTGTTAATCAATTGAAACAATGGCAGGAACTCGAATATGGCATGTTTATCCATTTTGGGATGAGTACGTTTTCGGGCGAAGAATTGGGTTCGGGCAAAGATCCCTGCTCGCTTTATAATCCCGCCGGGCTGGACGTTGACCAATGGGTGCGGGTTGCCCGGGATGCGGGTATGAAATATATTGTGCTTACAGCCAAGCATGTTTCCGGCCATTGCCTTTGGCCCAGTAAGTTTACCGATTACCATGTTGGAAATTCCGGCAACCAAACCGATGTCATGGCAGCCTTTGTTGCAGCTTGCCAAAAATATGGCATTTTGCCCGGTTTTTATTTTTGTTCATGGGATAACCACCATTTGTTCGGATCGGCAACACCTTCAAATGTTCCTTGGGAAAATATGTTTACAACATCAGAATATTGCGAGTTTCAATTCAATCAAGTTGAGGAGTTAATGACCCAATACGGTCCTTTTGTTGAAGTGTGGATTGATATCCCCGGAATGCTAAGCTACGAAAATCGCGTAAAGCAATACCAG
>JAFGBL010000179.1 GCA_016933115.1 Bacteroidales bacterium
GAATTGTTACTCCCTGTTATAGCAAGGGTTAATTCAAAATGAAATTAATCAATTATTTATTCCATTTCAGGTGGCATCATATTTTCAGTTATATGCTTTAACTTTAAAAATCAACACAGATGAAAACAAAATTGAAAATAATAATGAATGTCCCTGTTATTATGCTATTGGTATTCACATTATCATCTTGCGGTAATATGGATTATAATAAGGGAGATGAAAGTGACGCGGATAAACAAAAATCAGAAAC
Organism: Bacteroidales bacterium; assembly: GCA_016933115.1. Taxonomy (GTDB): domain Bacteria; phylum Bacteroidota; class Bacteroidia; order Bacteroidales; family JAADJA01; genus JAADJA01. The sequence continues at coordinate 251 of JAFGBL010000179.1, forward strand.
ACAAGAAAAAATAAAGGAGGAAGCCATGGAATTAAAGACAGAAATTAAGGATATGATCGCCACTTTTGATAACAAAATTGATAATTATCAGAAAAAGATTAAAGATCAGGGCGAAACCATCAGCGAAGAAAGCCAAAAGACCATCGATAACCTGGAAGCCAGGAAAGAAGAATTGAAAAAAAAGTTGCAAAAAATTGATGAAACATCCTCTGAAAACTGGGAAAAATTCAAAGATGATGTAAAGGAAAAAACAAAAGAGTTTCAGCAGGATATTGACAATTTTTTTAATCCTGATGAAAATTAATAAAATTGTGATAGATTCTTTTGAAATGGCCAGAGACGTGTACGCCCCTGGCCATTTTAGCACATCCCTTTTTTGATAATAGTCAAAGCTAAACACGGTGAAAAATTCAATTACAATTTTAGTTATACTGTTTCAGGTTGTCGTACAACCCATTACGGCAAAATCAATTTACAATACCGGAACGAATCAAATACCCGGAAAAATCTGGTTTTCAACTGTTGCAGAAATTCTCAGCACTCCTGCTTTTGATACCACCCTGGCATCAAACCGATTTACAAGCCTCAACAATATTTTCGCAAGGTTATATTTGGAGCAACCGCTTCAGGATGTTTATGAAAGACTGGGCTATGAATATGATTTCGAAAAGGAGAAAAACGACTATAACTATGCCCTTCGGATTTATGTAAATGGGGATATTAAGATACAGTGGCTGGATGAATTGAATCCGCATGATTTCAAATTGGTTACCACTCGAGCCTATTTGTTGAGGGGAAGCATGGATGAGTTGGAAAATAAAGCGGGTAATCTGTCTATTTCCTGGGATAAAATGATTTCAAAATTGAATGCTGGCACGTACAGTATTGAAGTTGAAATGGTGCCGCTCAACACCATGAACGTGGACGAGGATTTGCCTGTCCTTGCCAAAGGAGGGTTTACACTTATGGTTAATAATTTAAGCAATCCTGATGAACGGGAGGAATTAAAAGCTGACCTTCCGGAAGCAACATTAAAAAGCCCTGAGCTTGAAAAACTGATCCTGCAGGCAAGCACCGAATTGTATGAGAATGCCATACCCGTCAGGGTCATCATTACAGATGTGAAGGGTGATTGGACATATGCTGAAGATGAAAATGGGTTGACAACAGGTCGTAAAATCATAGCATCGGTTGTTTATCATTTTTCGGGCAGAGATATATGTTTCCTGAAAACGGGTTTGTTTCATCAGGTTCACAAGGGCAACGGAATTTATGAAGATACCCGGTTTGTCAAAGAGGTACCGGGATATTTTGAATATGAGATTGATTGTAGAATATCGGATAAAAAATAATAGCAACTATTGATGGTTAACAGGAATGTAAATGAAAATATAAAAGTTTACCTGGATGATGATTTGGTAAATATCAGCCTTCATCGGGATACCGGGATTGTAAACCTAACCTGGAAAGCTTCCTGCGGAAACCTGTTGGATGAAGAACACAGCAAAGAAATGGAAGAAATCAAGCGGCGTATGGAAAAGATGAAGCCTAAAAAGCTGTTGGTCAATTTGCAAAATTGCCAGTATTTTCTGTCGCCGAAAAAGTATGCCTGGTACAATTTTACATTGTTTAGCCTTTTTGGCCGGAGCCAACCCCAAGCCCTGGCTTTTGTTGCACCTTCAAATTTGTTCAACCAGCTTGCTTTCGAAGCCAACCTAGAATCAACAAAGAAACACAGAACCAAAGTGCAGTACTTCAGGGATCACGAGAAAGCCGAAAAATGGCTTGAGCGTGAATAATCAGAGTTTAGCAAAAAGAATTATTTTATTTCAGGTTAATCCAATACAACAGATGAGGAGCCCCGAGCCGGCTATAATCGTTTTATAAAGGTATTATTCCATTCCTTATAAAAACCTCGTGGCAGAGCCAGGAGGTTATTTATTTTTACCGGGTTTAATATAATAGGTAGGTATGGTATGGTAAATGCCGGATCAGATAAAGATGTCTCATACCGGCATTGGTGCAATTTATCAGGAAAAATGTACACTGGCAATCAAAAAGAACTGAAATGCAGGCATCTTGAACTAAACCACGAGACTTGGTTAATTGGAGTAATTATCCACCAGTAAAATTATTGGTGCAACCCAGAGAGCATTTGGGAGGTCATTCGGGTAACAATTAAACTTTTTCGAATGAAATTTTGTTATCTAATCGTTGTTCTCAATAATGAAAATAAAACTCCTTAAAGCTACCATCGATGACTTGCCTTTCCTTGAAAAGGTTGAAAAGGAATGTTTCCCTGATTTTCAGCAAACATCCCGTCGGATGCTTCGCCTTTCGTTGAACAGTCCCATCCAGGTTATGCTGATCTGTAAAATAAAAACACGGAATAGCTGGCAAAATGCCGGAACGCTGGTTCTATACAGCTATAAACGCAGCCTTCGTATTTATTCCATTGCTGTATTGCCTGAATTCAGGGGGATGCGACTGGGTGCCGAAATGATGAACAGGTGTATTGACCACGCAAAGGACAATGGATTTGATAAAATCACCCTTGAAGCCTGGGCCGAAGATGAGAAATTAACGGACTGGTACGAGAATTTTGGGTTTGTGCACTCGGCTTTGCTGCGCGATTACTATGCCCCAGGCAAAGATGCCGTGAAGATGGACCTGCTGCTGGCAAAGAAAAAAATAAAAAGGTCCCGCGAAAACCTGCTGGTCATCGATCAGAAAAACAGTTTCAAAAGCAACATCGAAAATGTAAAAGTTGTTACCGCCCGCCACTACATCACCGACAAAAAGTACCAGGAACTAAAGAATGCCAGGGTCTTTAATTTATGTAACTCTTATAAATACCAAAGCCTGGGCTACTACGTTTCGTTGCTGGCTTCGGCACGCGACCACCGGGTGATTCCCAGCGTGGCTACCATAGGTGATTACCGCAATATCTCCATCGTGAAAAGCCTTTCCACTGAAGTGGACGACCTTTTACAGAAATCGCTCAACGGTATGCCTGACGACAAATTCGAACTGGTCATCTACTTCGGGCGGTGCGTTGAAGAGAAATACAAGCCGCTGGCTGCAAAGCTTTACAAATTGTTCGAAACCCCGGCACTCCGCATCAACCTGACGCGAAGCGATAAATGGTACATACAAAAGGTGACTCCGTTGGGCATTGACAAGATTAACAATGGGGAAAGAGAAATTCTCGCTGCCATGATGCAGGATTATTTTAGCCGGAAACGTTTCACTATTCCCAGACTGAAGAATTACAAATACGACCTGGCTATACTCACCAATCCCAACGAACAATATCCACCTTCCAGCGCCAGAGCGCTTGAAAAATTTAAGGCTGCAGCCGACAGGCAGGGCTTTTATGTGGAATTCATCAACAAGGACGACCTCAACCGGCTCAGCGAATTTGATGCGTTGCTGATACGTGAAACCACCAATGTGAACAACTACACTTACAGTTTTTCGAGGATGGCCTACGCCGAAGGACTGGTGGTGATCGACGAACCCTGGTCGATCCTCCGTTGTTCCAACAAAATTTACCTGTATGAACGGATGGCACTGAACAAAATCCGGATGCCTGCCTCGGCAGTGATCTCCAGGGAATCTGCAACACGCCTGAAAACCGATAGTCTCCGGTTTCCAATGGTGCTGAAGGCGCCTGACGGATCATTCTCCACCGGTGTAAAAAAGGTGAACGACCGGGAGCAGTTGATGAGCGAACTGAAAGCCCTTTTTAAAACCTCGGATTTGATCATCGCCCAGTCGTTTATACCTACCGATTATGACTGGCGTATCGGCATACTCGGGAATGAGCCTCTGTTTGCCTGTAAATATTTTATGGCGCGCGGCCACTGGCAAATCTACAACTGGGAGGGCAAAAAGAACGACCGGGAAGGCAATTTCGAGGCGGTACCGCTGCACCTGGTTCCTGAAAAAGTGATGAAAACTGCACTGAAAGCAGCTTCTTTGATCGGCGACGGACTGTATGGCGTTGACCTGAAAGAGGTAAACGGCGAGGTGTTCCTCATCGAAGTGAATGACAACCCCAACATTGATGCCGGGATCGAGGATAAACTTTTGGGCGATGAACTCTACAATCGTATCATACTCACCCTTTTCGACAGGATCGAAACATCGCGAAACACCTCCAAATTCATTGCAGCCGACCCGATGTAGGATTGATTATGGGAATCGAAAAATGTGACTGGATTGACCCCAACCTGTATGCCTCATTTGAATTTTGGATTATTTCAGGGGAATCCAATAAAATCAAAACGCTAACGATTCCATTATTGATACGTCCTAATTGTGAAAGGATTTTATCTGCCTGCAACGTATCCGATTTAATATCTTCAACTATGGATTGAATAAAATCCATCTCCCGCTGATGCTCCGATAATTTTACACGCCAGTTTTGGGCAATGAAACCACAAAACACGGACAGAAATACCAGTAAAAACTCGAATAAATAGTGTGTGACTTTTTACCATTTAACAATGGGCTGATGATGAATTAGTGAATTCCCGGCTTTGGTTGATTTATTTCCTGACTTTTCATCTGACTCAATTTCCGTCTTATCTGAACCATTTGCCATTTTATTATTCGGTTATTAAACCATTCCGTTGTGATCCGAAAGATCATTTTGATTTTCCATACGTAATATTGTCGTTTATATTGAAAATTAAAAAGTAACTGAATTATAACGAAAAAAGTGGATTCAGGTACCGGTGATTTACCGCTATTTGTCTGGATGTGCCTGATCTGATCCTCGTTTGAATCGAGTACCCATTTGGTTTTGTATTTGTATTGCAATAATCAACTTTGCAAATTTTAATAGCAATAAAAATGCTGGCCAGACCCCGGTTTTGCATATTTTGGTCAATAAATGCTCAGTGAATTTTGAAAAGCATTGTTTTGATTATTTTTGCCGAGTAACTGAAAAAAGAATCAAATGAAAGCAGCATATAAAAGTTTAATTCCCATAATACTTATTTTTATCCTTTCAAATGAAGGTATTACCCAAACCAAATTCGAGCGCGAATACGGGATCAATAAGACCGAGGCGCCAAAAAAAGCGGTAGATTTTATCGATTCCTGTAATTTTAGTAAGAAAATCAATTGGTACGCCGAAGAAAGCCAGGATGGAAAAACCTTTGAGGCTAAAACCAAACATAGAAATCACAAATTCAGTATTGAATTCGACAATTATGGAGTTTTACTGGATGTTGAACAAAAGGTTGATTTCGATGAACTGGATGAATCGGTGAAAACCAGCATTTCGAAAACAATTGGCGATCTGTTCACGACTTACAAAGTGAGAAAAACTCAAATTCAATGGACAGGTAAAAGCAAAGGCCTCATGGATCTGATCAAAAACGGGCGTTCGGATAAGCCCTACACTACCCAATATGAAATCATTGTAGATGCCCGGAAGGACGGGTTTTCAAGCTATTATGAAGTTCTTCTGGACTCTTCTGGCAATCCATTGGAAGTTTTGGAAATCAAACAACCGAATGCCGATAATCTCGTGTTTTAGTAAAGGAAAAGAACAATGAAACGCAAAATATTTTTTTTGTTAGTATGGATTGTTTCCATTTCGGCTAAGGCTCAAGACAATTTTTCATCCGGTCTTCTGCCAGGGATCAATGTATCAATAGGACTTACTGACAGGTTCATTCTATCAAACAAAATCGAATCGAGACAGGTTATACTTGAAAAGCTATCGGAAGACATGTCCTATAAATTTGTGCTTATGGATGTAAGCTCCGTATTGTCCTTCAGAACCAGTGCCAACACCCGAATCAATGGCGGATACCTTATCAGAATTGTCGACGATAGGACGTTGCATCGATTCATTCAACAGTTCAACCTGGTGAACAACCTGGATCGCATGCGGCTGGCCCACCGGTTTGCCCTTGACCAAACAATCGGAAAAGATTTACCAATGGAGTTCAGAACAAGGTACAGGATTTCACTTGAAAAACCATTATCGGGAGAAAAGGCCGATCCCAAAGAATTTTACCTCAAATTATCCAACGAATATTTATGGGTCGTTCAGAACAAAAACTCTGACGTTGAAATAAGGTTTATTTCATTGCTCGGCTACACGGCCAACACCAAAAATAAAATTGAGGCAGGATTTGACTACCGCTTCAACGAGTTTTTACTTTCCACATCCGATCACGATTTGTGGATCAATATTACCTGGTATGTTGCCCTTTAATATTTAAACACAATCACAAGAACTATTGCTTTATTTGAATTTACACAGTATTTGGTTCGGGAAAATCGGATCTCTTATATGGCGTTACTGAAACCTGGCAATTGGCGATGAGACTCGTGTCCAGATTTAAGTAACCTTTCAATTTCAACAATTCATTTTATCTCTGTTTCATCCGCTCTATTTTCAATGACTTGTTTCCAAAACCTGTTCAAGTTGCCAGTTGTTTTTATCAGGTATGAGGTGCAAGTTTGCGCCAGCCTGGGCGACCACCTCAGACACTTGCCAGGCACGATGGAATTGCAGGATTCATTATAACAGGTATATTTACTATCTTTTTCGTTTATAGAAATAAAAATAGAAAAGAAATCGATGTTTACAAAAATTAAGTTTTTAGGTGCATTTAAAACCGCCAGCCGGCATTGGCATAAAGGCGGGTGTAGGTATAGGGCTTTTCGAAGGTGCCTTCGTAGTTCACCGAGAGGCTCAGTTTTTTGAGCATCCGCCAGGTGATCCCCACATTGGCAATATCCTGGTCGAATTGCAGCTCACCTGTGTAATAGTGATAGTTCACCATACGGTAACTGACATCTCCGTATAGTTTGCCCGGGATCAGGTCACGGGAAAGCCCCAGGCTGTAAATCTCACCATTCAGGTAGGATGTTTCCAGGATGGTAGCTGAAAGTGTAACCGAAGCATTGATGCCCGGAACCCGGCTATAAGTCACATAGCTGTATAAATTTCGGGAAGGTGCAGGGTCCTGCTTCCTGAACCGGTAACCGCCATTCAAGCCGATGTTGAGATTCTTTACCGGCCGCACATTTACTTGCATGCGCCAGCCCTGCAGGGCTTCGGTTTCCAATAACCGGTCGATGAAGCTTTTCTCGTACGACTCGAAATAGATGATATTGTTCCTTGCGCTGTACGAAGCCGACAACGAAAGCTGCCGGATGGGCCGGTAACGGAGCGAAACGTAAATATTGGCGAGGTCGAAAGTGTTCTCGGCCTTATCGTTGACTTTTTTATACAGGTCCATTTCAATGGAACCGAAAAAGTATACGTTTTTAACCAGCGAGTTAATGTGCTGAAAATACATGTAGCGGCGGTCGGTCTTACCTTTGTTTTGTTGTTCGATGAAGGAGACGGTGCTTTGCATCCGACCCTTTTTCCCGGCCAGGTCGTGCCCGAAATAAATTCCAAATTGGGGTAAGTTGAAATTGAGGCTGTAATGCATGTAATCGGGTCGCGCACCTGCAATGGCCCCCGCCGTAAACGCATTGAACTGCTTTTCGAATTGAACACCATCAATGGCTCCCACATTGGAGATTCGCGGATTGATCTTACGTCCGATTATGGCTCGGGTGGTCTTGTTGAAATCATATTTAACGGCCAGATTATAAATTTTCAACCCGTTGAATATGTCCTGCCTGACGTCATCCCAGTTTTTATTGGAATGGGTGAATGATAAATAACTCTCCACCGAAACTTTTGAATCCCCCAGATGGTTACCCTGGAATGAAAAAACATAACGCATCCGCTGGTTCATAGGGACATCGGTATTGGAAAAATTGGAATAGGATGCAACGGTAAACCGCCCCCGGATATCCTGCTGGTATCCTTCCTCTTCTTCCGTTTGTTCTGTCGAATCGACAATGGTTTCGGGTATCACAACAAGTCCTGAAGGAACCACCTCGGAAGGCTCTTCAACCACCGGAGATTTTATCAACGCTACTACCACATCCGATATCTTGAATTCATGTTCGGTGATAGGTGTACAAACACATGAGATGGAGGAGAGGTTTTTTACAATTAAAGCTGGAATAAGATTCCCATCCTTGCTGATATAAAGTGTATCTCCCGGATTAATATGTTCCGTGGAATTAAACTTTACATAAACACTTTGGGCCGTCACATAGGAGACCTTACCCTCCATGAATTGATTCTTAGTCTGGCCCCATAATCCCAGACCGCTGACAACGGCAATTATGAGTAATAATAGCTTTTTCATTACCGTCTGATTTTTCCCTGCCTAAGCAATGATTTGCCGCCATTCCCGTCGGGGTGGCAATTCAAACAGGCAATGCTGTTGTACTGATAGCCGGGCACATCTTCATGTTCATCGTCCATATCCGGTTGCGAATGACATGTGAGGCAGGTGAACTCCGAATAGTTGGATGGATTCTGGTGGCAATCGCTGCACTGGTCCCATTCGCCTTCATGCTCTCCGCTATAAATTGGGAAATACTGGGCGTCGTGGTTAAATGTAGAAGGCTCCCAGGCATTTTGTGTGTGGCACAATTCACAATCGGTCGGGAACTGAGCCGACAGGTGAGGCGGGTCTGTCGCCTGGTTATAATCATCGGCATGACAGCCATAACAAGTATTTGGCGTATTGTTGTAATTTCCCTCGTGACATTCGAAACAATTGTTGGCAATGGCGGCATGAGCTCCAATCAATGCGTAATAATCGTTGTGAACGGGGAATGTTGCCGGTTTCCAGTCGGGATTGGTCGTATGGCAGTATTCGCAATCAGTAATTAATCCCAGGTTTTCATGATCGGGGTTTGTTGTCTGTTCGTAATCCGGTGTATGACACCCTGCACATGTGTTGGGTGTGTTTGTATAGCTTCCCTGGTGGCAGTCGAAACAGGAAGGCATGGTTGCATGAGCACCTGTGAGTGGGTAATATTCGTTATGCACTTCGAAATCGGCCGGTGTCCAACCGGGGTTGGTCGTATGGCAATCCTCGCAAGTCATGGCAATACCGAGTTCGCCGTGATCGGGGTTGGTTGTCTGTTCATAATCCGGTGTGTGACAACCTGCACAGGTATTGGGTGTGTTTGTATAGCTTCCCTGGTGGCAGTCGAAACAGGAAGGCATAGATGCATGGGCACCTGTCAATGGGTAATATTCGTTATGCACTTCAAAATCAGCTGGAGTCCAGCCTGGCTCGGTAGTATGGCATTCATCGCAGGTCATGGCAATGCCCAGTTCCGCATGATCGGGGTTCGTCGTCTGTTCGTAATCCGGTGTATGACACCCTGCACAAGTGTTAGCTGTATTGGTATAGCTGCCTTCATGACAATCGTAGCAGGAAGGCATGGTTGCATGAGCACCTGTCAACGGATAAAATTCATTGTGAACGGTAAAATCGGCTGGTGTCCAACCCGGATCTGTTGTATGGCAATCTTCGCAGGTCGTTGCAATACCCAATTCAATGTGATTGGGATTGGTCGACTGATTATAATCGGGGGTATGACATCCGGCGCAAACATTCGGTGTGGCTGTGTAATTTCCCTGGTGGCAATCGTAACAAGTGACTTCACCTCCAAGATGTGCACCGGTCAATGTGTAATATTCATTATGTATTCCAAAGGTAGCCGGTATCCAACCCGGTTCGGTCGTATGGCAATCCTCACATTCGGTCGGAACACCGATTTGTCCGTGGTTCGGATTGGTGCTCTCATTGTATTCCTGTGTATGGCAGTCGTAACAGATGGTAGTTGTTCCCTGATAGCCATCGGTATGACATTCATTACAGGCTGTTTCTACATGGGCTCCTGTCAAAGGGAAATTAGTCGCACTGTGGTTGAACCCGTTTTCAGCATCACCGGTAGGATGGCATTCGAAACAGGCCATGCTTTCATAGATATAGCCTCCGATATCATCGTGTTCATCGTCCATTTCCGGTTGGTTGTGCTCATGACAATCGATACAGGTAAAACTGGCATAATCCGAAGGATTGGTATGGCAGTCATAACAACTTATCCAGGTATTATCGTGCTTACCGGAGTAAATAGGAAAATATTGTGCATCGTGTTGGACGTACAATGCAGGTTCCCAACCCGGAGACAGTGTATGGCATTCATCACAGGCAGTCGGGAATTCAGCAGCGATATGACTGGGTTGCTCGGTAGCTTCATAATCTTGCTGGTGGCATGAATAACAGTCAGTTGGCGTATTGGTATAATTCCCGTTATCGTGGCATTTGAAACAATCGTTGATGGCATGCCCTTCGGTGAGCGGGAAGAATGAATGATTAAAATCGCTGCCCGACCAGTCAAATGCGTTCAGATAATGACATTCCTTGCAATCGGTTGAAAACCCGCTTTGAACGTGGTTGGGATTGGTGGTGGCCATGTAATCAGCCTCGTGGCAATCGACGCATTCAACACCCCGCGGTTCGAAATTCAATAAAGAAGCCGAAGGATGGCATTGGTAGCAATCGGCAGTAATATGGGCTCCCAGTAACGGAAATCTGCTCATCTGGTGAATCTCAGTGATGTTATTGACAATCCAGGAATGGGGAGTATGGCATCGGGCGCAGTCATCCCCCAAGGTTTCCTGGTGCAAATCGGTATGGCAGGAGACACAATCGGGTTCTGCCTTTGAAAAAACCAGGGAAGTATGGCAAAGTTTACAATCTACATCCACATGCATACCCACCAGCGGAAATTGGGTATTGTTATGATTGAATGAATAGGTACCCGGTTCCAGCTTCCAACCTTTGGTGGTATGGCAATCGCTGCACTCGAGTGTGAGCTCATCGCCATGGGGCGATTGCGCATGCAGTCCGGCACCGAGTGCCAGTAACAGTATAATCAGTGACAGTCTTTGCATTGGAATTTTTCTAGTTTATAAAGTATATATGAGTATTGTTCCTTGACTACCGGTTTATGACACTTCGTACAGGCAACGACCCTGTGTGCCCCGTCGAGCATGAACCTGGTTTTATCGTGATCGAATTTCCCTGCTTTCCAATCATCAAACGTATGACATATTTTACATTCGGTTTCCCCATCCTTATCAAACTGTCCGTAATGAATATCCTTGTGGCAGTTGGCACAATTGGTCCGGATTCCTGTGAATTGCTGGACTTTCTTGCCGGTTTGCAGATCGGTTTTGAAATGGCAATCGCGGCAGGATTGTTTTTTATGAGCACCCTCCAGTTCATATTTTGTTTGAGAATGGTTAAAACTGATATCACTCCACCGCGATTCCCCATGACAGCTTTCGCAAGAGGCCTCGGGGTAATATTTTTTGTCAAGATAAGGATCATGGATATTTTCGTGGCAATCGATACATTTTAATCCAATTTTCCTGAACTCCCAGCGGGTTTCTTTTTTGTGGCAGGCAAAGCAGGGGGTTGCTTCATGAGCTCCCTTGAGTGGGAAATGACTTTCATTGTGTTTCCCAATGGTGTAGGACGACTCGTTAAAACCGAAAACCGAATGGCAATCTGCACAATCCGGAGATTTTCCCTGTTTCTCAAACTGATTTTTATGATAGTCTGAATGGCAATTCGTACAGCGGTTCGTTATTATCGGGTCGGTGTATTTGGTTTTGTGGCAGGCTTTGCAATCCACGTGCAGGTGTTTTCCCTCAAGAGGATAGTCTGTCAGGGAATGGTTAAAATTGCCTGTTTTCTTGATCACGTGGAACGATTCTTCGGTATGGCACTGTGTACAATTTTGTCCGAATTTGTTTTGATGGACATCGGTGTGGCAACTGCTACAGTTATTATAGTCCAGTCCTTTGAACACCTGGAAATCCCTTCCATCCCGGATTTCTTTTTTATGACATTTTATACAATCTACTTCCAGGTGTTTTCCCAGTAGCTTGTAATCGGTATTATTATGCTCGAATTTGGGTGCCTGTTTAAAGCCTTCAAAATTGTGGCAGGAAGCACAATTTGCAGACAATGTTTTTTGGTGGTAATCTTCATGGCAGGAGAGGCAGTCGGTATTCAGTCCCAGGTAAGTGGATTTTTTTTTCCTGGCCTCCGGATTACTTATAAATTCAGGTTTATGGCAATCGTTGCATTGTTTACCGGCATGTTTGCCTTCCAGTACATAGCCGGTTAAATTATGGTTGAATTGATCGGCCTTGAACCGGATCAATTCAAAATTTCTTCCGTGGTGGTCGCTGTGGCAGCTTACACACTCCTTTCCGGCAACATCTGTAGAGGCATGATAGCCTTTTTTTTGATCTACCCTCGATTTTAGCAGTTGATGGCAATCGAGGCATTTTTCATTGGAAACTTTTTCACCCAGGATGTGGCATTTGGTACAATTCGAAATACCTTCGAGGTGGGCATGAGGTTCTGCCAGGTCACCGGGTGAAATTTGCGACCTGCCTTGCAGCCCGGTAAAAATTACCGGCAAACAAAGTATGATCCTGTATATTTGATTTTTTAACATTACCGCTCCCACCTAAAATTAATGTTTTAAAATAGCCTCACCAAATTTTTTCGTGATTTTTATCCCGATCTTTTCCAAAAACTGTGTTGGCAGTTCCCCACCGGCAAAAATGTATACGAGGTCGTTTTTTATGTTAATTTCTTCACCCTCTTTGTCAGTCGATAGAATTACCCGGTCATTTTCAATCCGAACCGGATTCGTATTGAACCTGGCATCGACTTTTCCGTTCTGAATGGCTTCCCTGATGCGTTCATTGTTTTTGGGTTTGATTCGTTGGAAAACATCTTTCCTGTACGACAGCGTCACCTTGTTCTGATCGGCAAGCAGCAAAGCGGATTCAATGGCCGAATCACCGCCCCCGACTACCAGGATATCATTCCCCTGTAAATGTTCAGGCTCCAGTAAACGGTAAGCCACTTTTTCCAGCTCCTCACCAGGAATGTTCAATTTCCGGGGAGAACCGCGTCTTCCGATTGTCAGCAAAACACACTTTGTGGTGAAATGCTTTCCGGATTTGGTTCCGACCTTGAAATGGCTATTTACCCTTTCAATGGATTCAACTTTGGTATTTTCTTTAATGGAGATTTCATTTTTCTTCAGCACCTCATGCCATAGTTTAAGCAGTTCGGTCTTGCTGGTTTCGTAAAGTTTTACCTTGCCATGCAGGGGAAGATCCATAGATGAGGTCATCACGATTTTTGATCTTGGGAAGGTAAAAACAGTTCCCCCCAGCGTATCCTGGTCGAGGGTCAGGAATTTAAGGTTGTTCTTTTTGGCGGTCAATGATGCTGAAATTCCTGCTGGTCCGGCTCCGACGATGGTCAGATCATAATCGGCATCATGTTTCTCTTTTACTTTTTTTACAATGTTTTCAACTGCTTGACGGCCTTGTTCCACGGAATTTTTGATCAGCCCCATTCCTCCCAATTCACCGGCAATGAATATCCCCGGAACATTGGTTTCGAAATTTTGGTTTACATGGGGTAGATCTACACCCCGCTTGTCAGTACCGATGCACAAAGTAATGGCCTGTGTAGGACAGGCATGAAAGCAGGCACCATGTCCGACACACCTGGAAGCATTGATCGTCGTTGCTTTTCCTCTTACAATTCCCAGTACATCGCGTTCGGGACATGCAATGATGCATGCACCCGTTTTAATGCAACTATTTACATCGATAACCGGATGCAAGGAAACCGGTTCATACAGACCATCGGCCTTGGCTTGTTCGATTTTTTCCTCGGTAGTCCTGGATACCCTTCTTTGCTTCCGCAGGTATATATAAACAACGGCAGCACAAAGAATGATCACGAATCCGTAGATTAAAATATTTTCTATCAGTATTTCCATATTTTAAAATATCCACCGATAGCCGAAAACGATGGTCACAATTACATGAATTATCATGATAATAAGCATGACAAGTGCAAATGGCAAATGAGCCACATGCCAGTACTTAAAAAGATTTTGCATGGTTTGTAATCGTTCGATTTTCCGGCTAAGCGAAATTTCATCTGCTACCAAAGCAATAATATTCTTTCGCTCGATATCTGATAGGTTTTTTTTATTCAATGACTTTTTTATTTTTTGCCTGGTCTTTATATCTTCAAAATAGTTACTGAAAAAGCTGAAAAACCCGTTTTTTTGTTTTGAATCTCCAGCTTTAAGGGTTGCTTCGAGGATTAAGCCCTGGCTTTCCTGATCCAGGTCAAAGTCCTTTTGCAGCACCGAACTGATATCTTCTTTCATGCCCCTTACTTCACTCAGGCTGAGTTCTCTTCCTTCGATGGTCCTTGGAATTTGAATGTATATGAATCTCCCTATGATTCCGCTCAAAAAGACTGCTACCATGCTCCAAAAACTAATGGCTACAATACCTCCGAATTTAAAGGCTGTGTGAAACAGGATCATGATGGGCCCCATGGTACAAAGGAAAATATGAAACTCCATCCAGTGTTTTACTTTTCCCCATCTGGCCATGGATTTGTAACGTTTACGGGCCATGTAGGAGAACACCCCTGTTAAAATAAGGGTGGAGCCTATGATGCCAAGCCCATGACCCATAATTCCACTTGGTTTGAGTGATTGATGATCAGGATGATAGAAGCGTTCTTCTGTGGATGTGGAGTAATAGCCTAACCCGATATAACTTAAATATAGAAAAGTAATTAAGAC
>JAFGBL010000180.1 GCA_016933115.1 Bacteroidales bacterium
GACCAAGCTACTAAAGCCAAACCCTATCCAATCCCTACTCTTAAGTATGAAAATCTGAAAAATGGGTCATGCATTGCACAAAACAGGGGTCGTTATTCCGGCACTTTTCAATCAATTCATGATGCATATTTGTAGAAGAAGCTTCCAAAAGATTGATTGTTTATTAAAATGACTGTAAAAAAATTTGAATGTTACAAATTCTCAAAAAAAAATCCCATTATTCAAAATTACTGAAATAATGGGATATTTCTGAAGGATAAAAGTCGGTTTATCTTATTACCAATTTTTGTACTATACTTTTTTGGTAATACTGTAATTCGATAATATAAATTCCATTGTTTAGATCTGTGAGGTCAAATGATTTTTGCAGAATTCCAGATGTATTGATAAATTCATCATTGTAAACGGTTTTTCCTGATAAATCGATTACCCGTAAGTTGATTTTTCCAGCCATATTTTGTGCGCTCAGGGTAACTAAACCATTGGAGGGGTTGGGATAAACGAAAAGTTCTCCGATGGTGTTGGTATTTTCCGAGATACCGCTTAAGGTACCGTCAATATTTACATTATCGAGATACAGGTTATTTCCGAAACCATTGTAAGTTTCGAACATGATCCTTACGTTGGGTGTATAATCCCATTCGGAGAGGTCGATTTGAACACATTCCGGGTTGCCTTCGCTTCCGCACCAGTCTTCCGGACTTTCAGGAATAAAATTGTTGGTGGAAGGTTCTGATGTAGCAAATCCTCCCAATGAGTCCTGTCCGAGGGATAATATCCTGGTCCAGTTTGAGCCGCAATCATCCGAAATGTAAACCAACAGGGAGTCGGTGTACTGAGGGAACCTCTGGGCATAAGCATATTCAAATTCCAGCACTACATCCCGGTAATCCCTTAAATTGATAGGCGGGCTGATCAGCCGGTCGCGTTCTTCGTAACCCGGGTAGGCTTTGATGTTGACCCAGGCTGCCAGGTTACCCGGTTCATTCCCTCCAACGGTCGTAATTTCCCAGGTTATTTCATCGTCAGGATTCTCCACGGTCCATCCTTTAGAGAGGAAAGACCTGGTTTCAAAATTGTCTGAAAATGGCAGGGCCATACCACCTGCGTGCAATGAGGCCGTTTTCGTAATTGAAGCACTCCCATTGTTGTTGGTGGCTGAAAGCGTGATATCGTAGGTTAATGGTAAATCGAAAATTACCTCGGGATTTTGCGAGAATTGATCTGTACCATTGACGAAAGTTACAACATTTGGATAAAAGCTCCACAACCAGGAATTTGGGTTGTAAATGGTCAGATCGTGCAACATCACTGTATTTTCAAGGCATGGAACCGTATCGCTGATACTGAAATCAACTTCGGGAAGAATTTCAGTATTGGAATTGATGTAATCTTCCATGACAATGGTTTCCGATCCCATGGAATTAGATGCTGTAAGGGTTACATCAAACAAACCTTCGGTTTCGTAAATGATATTCTGCGGATTCTGTTCGGTAGAAGTAGCCGGCGTTCCACCTTGGAAAGTCCATTGCCAATCCGTAGGATTGTATTTGGACAAATCCATAAAGTTGACGCCACTTCCTGTTGGGACAAAGGAAATATTGGAAGTAAAATCGGGTGCCGGAACCGCATGCACATCCACCATTGCCCACCATGTACTCCACTGATCCTGCGATCCGGGCAAGTCGGCATATTCCTGAATGGTCCAGAAATCCAGGTCATCTACCGGGTCGACCCAGGTGGCTGTGTAATCTCCCCATCGGTTTCGTTCTGCTCCGTAGGTTTTATAATATGGGGACAAACCGTCGATAAACTGATAGGGGTTTCTCATGACATTTTGCGGGTCATCCGCATGCCTGAAAGCATAGCTGCCGCTTGCATATTGTTCTTCCGAAAAGCTGGCAAACCCTACCATGATGTCCTCTTTGGCATTAACAGCTATTGTGGCAAATGCATAATACATCAAACCGGAAGGGTCATCAATACGGCCCCGCTGCAGAATGGTGCCGTCGGTTGACAGTTCAAACCATTGTACGGAACAACGGTTGGGGTTTTCGGCAGGTAAATATATGTGGTGCACACACCACAATTTACCATTCCTGAAAACCATATTCTCCATACGCGCATCCACAGTGTTGATTTTTTCATCCGAACCCAGTTGAGGTGCGAAATTACCGCCATTGGCATACGAGCCGTTGCTCCAGGGATCGGGAATCTCAATCAGGCCCAGATTCATTACCTCGGGTTCATCAACATCGCCGGTAACTTTCCAGAGATTGAGGTATCCATTCCCGTTGTTGTTCCCACCTGCATTGTTCACCATATAAACGTCCTCTTCATCCGGATCATAGGTAACAGCCGGCACCAGGGTAAATCCGTCGTTGATGGCGAAACGGGTGAAGCGGATTTCATAGGCATTGTTATACAAATCCTCTTTATTGAGCACAAACAGCACGGAATAACCGAAACTGTTCCCGAACATATTGCCTGAGCAAATAATCCAGTTCTTGTTAAAGCCATAGTTGGGGTAATCGAACCAATGCTGGTTATCAGGGTCGGTGTCAAAACGGTACATATACCAGTTACCGGTTGGATCCTGGTTTTCCGAAACTGCCACAAACAGCCATGAACTGGTTGTGGTTGATCCGCTGGGCATGATCAGTATCCACCGGTTCGCATAAGGATCGTATGAAATTTTCGGATCAAAAGTGCCACTACCACCAGGTATTTCCGTCCAGAACGCCCCTGTCCCGATGGTTGAGATCGTATTGCCGTCCCTGTCCATAATGCGTATTTCCGTATTCAGGGTCACCATGAGGTGGTTTGGTCCGACTGCTCCGTTCACATCCGGGGGAATGGAAGTATTGTTGTCCTTGAGTGCCAGGAAATCCATGTCGGGCAATGGGCTATCTTCCTTGAATGAGGGATTGTAATATTGGGGTTTGACCGATTCCCTGAAAATGACCTTATCCGTATTGATTGGCAGGTCGGGGTGTTTTTCAAATTCATTTTTTATTTGACGGCCTTTTGTTTTTTGTGCTGGTAAAAGCTTGTCAAGTTCTACCAGGTCCTTAAAATTTACTTTGATGCTGAAATCCGATTTGCCTTTTATACCTTGGTATTGCTGAGTGGTGCCATTGACTGCAAATGCAAACCACACAGCTACCAGTAAAATTGAGCGTAATAAATATTTCATATTTAAAGGAATTTAGATCTTTTTTTTTACAAATATACAAAGTAAAACCTTTGTAAATTAACATTAAATTAACACGTCGAGCCCATAAAATCAAAATTGAATAGTTCTTTCTGCCCCAGTCACCCTTTTGATTGGAGACAATTTCAAATCACAATTGGTTTTCAGGAAATCTATAATTTTACTGCGAAAAAAATATTATGCTCAATCTGCTTTTTTCTGCCATCGGTTTTATCCCACTTATTTTTGGGGCTCACTGGCTTGTTGACGGCGCATCTTCCATTGCCAAGAGGAAGAATATTCCAAACCTGGTGATCGGTTTGACCATCGTTGCTTTCGGTACTTCATCGCCCGAACTGGTAGTGAATATCCTTGCAGCTACTTCAGGCAATTCAGGATTCAGTTTTGGGAATGTGTTGGGAAGTAATATAGTTAATATTCTTATTATTCTCGGATTGTCTGCCTTAATCTACCCCATGGCTGTTAAATCTCCCACCATCTGGATTGAAATCCCATTGTGTTTGCTGTCTGCCATAGTCCTGCTGGTCATGGCCAATGATTCTCTCCTGGATCAATCCGTTGTTAACACCATTGGCAGGTCCGATGGCCTGCTCCTACTGGGATTCTTTTTCGTTTTCATGTACTATTCCTGGTTTGCTATGAAAAAGGGAGCGGATGAGGAGCATGAAATCAGGTTGAAAGTTCACGGTTTAACAAAATCCTGGCTGATGATTATCGTTGGTATGATCCTGCTTGCCGGAGGCGGGCAGGTAATCGTTTATTTTGCAGAAAAATTCGCCGTGGATTTCGGCATACCTGACCGGATTGTCGGATTGACCATTCTGGCAATCGGGACCTCACTGCCCGAATTGTCCACTTCGATTGTGGCTGCCATTAAGAAAAATGCCGATATTTCCATTGGCAATATCATCGGTTCCAATCTTTTCAATACTTTCCTGATCCTGGGTGCCAGCGCCACCATCAGGCCGATACCTTTGGAAAAAGGAGCCAACATCGACTTGTTTTTAAATATCGTGGCAACATTGCTGGTATTCATTTTTGTCTTCACCCGCAAGGGACGTATGATCGACCGTTTGGAAGGAGCGATCATGGTGGCGATTTATGGGGGGTATATTTATTGGATACTTCGGTGAAATTCCAAATTCCAAATTCCAAATTCCAAAAGCCAAAAGCCAAAATTCAATAAATAATAATCAAATTCCAAATCGTCCGTATTTTGAAAAATTGCGATTTGGAATTTTGTTGGTTATTGTTTTTTGCGATTTGAGTATTTCAACTTTTACTTCTCTTCAGTTTTATAGGCAAACCGAATCAAATCCTCCAAATTAATAATTTCCAGCGCCCGTTCATGTGTGGCTTCCAAATCTACCAATGGGGCTTTGCCGGCCTCAAAGGCTTCCTGCCAGCG
Organism: Bacteroidales bacterium; assembly: GCA_016933115.1. Lineage (GTDB taxonomy): Bacteria > Bacteroidota > Bacteroidia > Bacteroidales > JAADJA01 > JAADJA01. Next base: position 4,623 of record JAFGBL010000180.1, read on the forward strand.
AGAGGCACACAAACACCAGTGATCGCCCGGGCCCAATCCGGGAAACTGGTATTGGGGCATAGGTGTAATGAGGTCGTTACCACAGTCGAAAGAAAACCTGAGGAATTCTTCGGTTATGATTGCACAAACTGTATGCGACCCCAAATCCTCATCACCGGTATTGCAGCAGCCATCTCTGTAAAAACCGGTAACCGGTTTTTGACTGCATGTCTTTAATTCGGTTCCAAAAATATTTTTTGCCATGGTCAATCCAATTAACTACGGCTATATAACAGGGGAGTCGGGAAAAATGTTTACGCCTTTACGTTAGCGATTTTGAATAGCTTAAATCTTCTCCGGCAAATTAAAACATACCACCCGCGGCTCTGTCATTTCCTGTAAGGCAAATATGATTCCTTCCCTCCCGAGTCCGGAATTCTTGATTCCGCCGAAAGGCATGGAATCAAGGCGGTAGTCGGTTGAATCGTTGATGATAACCCCGCCGCATTCCAGGTTATAAGCCGCCTTCATGGCCAGGTTCACATTTTTGGTAAAAATGGCTGCATGCAAGCCATAAGGCAGGCTGTTGGCCTTAGCTATGGCTTCATCAAAATCTTTCACCGGGTAGAGGTTCACGACCGGCCCGAACACTTCATCTTTATGGATGGAAGCATTTTCAGGTACTTTTTCCAGCACTGTCGGATCATAAACTGAACCGTTCCTTTTACCTCCGGCCAGGCACACTGCCCCCAATCCGACTGCTTCATTTACCATTTTTTCAACGCGGATGGCTTCCCCTTCGGTGATGAGCGGACCCATATCGGTTGTTTCATCCATTTTGTTCCCGACCTTGTATTTTTTAGTGAGCTCAACAAATTTTTGTTTAAAGGGCTCATAAATCTTTTCATGGATATAAATTCGCTGCACACCGATACAGTTTTGTCCTGCCGCCCAAAATGCGCCCGAAACGCAAGATTCAACTGCAGGTTCCAGGTCGGCATCTTCCCAGACGATGACCGGAGAATTGGAACCCAGTTCCATCCCTACCTTTTTAATTCCTGCCATTCCGGCAATTTTTTTACCGGCCTCAAGCCCACCGGTAAAGGAGATCATCCGGATACGTTCGTCGGGAACCAGTATTTTACCGATCATCTCGCCGCTTCCGGTTATCACCTGCAGCGCTTCGGGCGGGAGACCGCCGGCAAGTAGGGCTTCAGCCAGTTTCAAGGCAGAAAGCGGCGTAACGGTTGCCGGTTTCAGGATCACACTGTTGCCTGCCGCCAGGGCCGGACCCAATTTGTGGGCCACCAGGTTGATGGGGTCGTTGAAGGGTGTAATGGCTAGGATCACACCAATGGGAAACCGGAAATAATAACCCACTTTGTTTTCTCCTCCCGGGAACGAATCGAAGGGGATGGTCTGGCCAAAAATTCGTTTGGCTTCCTCAGCCGAATGAATGAGGGTATTGACACACCTCCTTACCTCCTTGCTTGCCTCCCTGATGGTTTTTGAGCTTTCACGGGTGAGGATCTCACTGAATTCGTCATGACGCGCCTTAATATACTCAGCTGTGCGGTACATGATCTGCGACCGTTCATGAACACTCAATTTGCGCATGACCTGGAATCCGTGTTGTGCAGAGACAATTGCATTTTCAATATCTTCGGCTGTTGCAGAAGGAACGGTATCGATAACGGAATTATCAAAAGGGTCGCGCACGGGTATGGTCTTTTCTCCATCCACCCATTCTCCGCCAATCAACATTTTCATAAGCTTGATTTTATAAATTGATTACTTTGTTTTCTTTATAAAAATCTGAAAACAGAAATTTGTGATTCCTGCAAATATAGCCAATCCGTCGAAGGTGATTTAAAATTCCCGGTGAAATTCAATAAAATTATTCCGTCATGTAAGGATATTTGTAATCCGTAGCAGGAACAAAGGTTTCCTTTATGGTACGCGGGCTGATCCACCTTACCAGATTGAATTCCCCACCGGCCTTGTCGTTGGTGCCTGAAGCCCTTGATCCGCCGAATGGCTGTAATCCGACTATGGCCCCGGTCGGCTTGTCATTGATATAGAAGTTGCCGGCAGCATATCGTAACTGTTCGCATATTTTGGAAGCTGCAATCCGGTCACGGGCAAAAACAGCGCCTGTCAGTCCATAGGGTGAAGTGGTGTCGCACAATTCAACAGCTTGGTCAATGTCTTGATCATTATAAACAAAAATGGTAAGCACCGGGCCGAAGATCTCTTCTTCCATGGATTTGAAATGCGGATTGGAAGTTTCGATGATAGTGGGGCGAATGAAATAACCTTCAGAATTATCAAAGGTTCCCCCCGCGATCACTCCAGCATCATTGGATTGTTTGGCATGCCCGATATATCCGCTGATGGTATTGAAAGCGCCCTCATCGATCACAGCATTCATAAAGTTCTTTACATCACGAACATCGCCCATTTTAATATCAGCAACCATATCCTGCATGCGTGACTTGAGCATTGGCCACATCGATTTGGGAACATACATCCTTGAAGCAGCTGAGCATTTCTGGCCCTGATACTCAAAGGCACCTCGGATGGCATTAACTGCAACTTCTTCCACATCAGCCGATGGATGAACAAAAATAAAATCTTTGCCACCGGTTTCACCTACCAGGCGCGGATAGGATTTGTAATGCGTAAGATTTTTTGAAACCTGGCCCCACAGAAAATTAAATGTACCGTTTGAGCCCGTAAAGTGTATACCTGCGAGATCCTTAGATTTAACGACATTATTTCCAATAAGTGAACCTTTTCCGGGAATAAAATTGATCACTCCAGCCGGTACTCCCGCTTCCATGAAGATCTGCATCAGGTAAAAGTTCGACAGCAGCGCTGTAGTTGCCGGTTTCCAGATGGTGGTATTGCCCATCATCACAGGCGCCATATTTAGGTTGGAGGCGATTGAAGTAAAATTAAACGGGCTCACTGAGAATACAAAACCTTCCAGGGCACGGTATTCCATGCGGTTCAGCTGGTTATAGGTAGATTTAGGTTGCGATTCGTATATTTTCCCTGCAAAGCTCACATTGTATTTCAGGAAGTCGATGGTTTCACAAACCGCATCAATCTCCGACTGGTAAATATTTTTGCTCTGTCCCAGCATGGTGGCTGCGTTCACAACATGGCGATACGTGGTGGTGATCAATTCGGCGGCTTTCAATAAAATGGAAGCCCGGATAGTCCAGGCCAGTGATGACCAAATATGATGGGCGTCATTTGCCGCTTTGATGGCCATTTCAATTTCGCGTTCAGTTGCCATATGGTATGTTGCCAGCACATGACCATGGTTGTGTGGCATGACCACTTTCCCGGTAATTCCTGTTCGCACTTCCCTACCGCCAATTATTAACGGAATGTCTATTTCAATGCGGCTTTGGCGTTCAAGTTCCTTCTCCAATCCTATCCGTTCTGCACTTCCTTTCAGGTAACTCAGTACCGGCTCGTTCTGTGGTGATGTAAAATTATAGACTGCGTTGTTCATGGTACTTTTTTTCTATTCATATTTCGTTATGCACCAATTTGCATTTCGGTGGCGAAATTATAAAAATCCAATTTTTTAAAAGGTTTTTAATTTCATTATTTATCTTACTTCCTCCAAAAATGTACCTAACCCATGCCAGGGATTGTGAAAATAAATGAAATAGACTAAACCAGGCGTTACCCTTGATATTGGCGCATTTTTACAAATGGGTGCCACTGAATCACTGGATTTTCCGATTTTGGATTGAGTGATTAATCATCACTTTCGTTGAAAATCTTCACAAAGGGAATTTCTTTAAAAAAAGGTCATTGGGTTGAATTGGCATACACAAAAACGGGTCCCTGTTCATAAATTGTATCCGAAGTTAGCCGCTCGATTCCTGACCCATTGGCTTGCATGAGGTAAATATCGTAATTTTCGCCTATTGTTCCCGTACCGTCAGTAACCAGAAATTCACCATCTGGTGACCAACTGTGATAAACGGCGTCGAAACCGTCAGGTGTTATCTGCTTACTGTCGGAGCCATTGGGATAGACCGAAAATAGTGAATACACTCCTTTTCGTTTGGAAGCATAACTGATGATATTCCGGTTGGGTTCCCATACAGGCGGCCCGGCATGGTATGCCCACCACTCAGCTGTGGTATCGTCAGCCGGATATTGTGTAATTCTTTTTTTCAACCCGGTTTCAATATTCATGACATAAAGCTCATCCGAAAATCCTTCCTCTTTCTTGGATTTTTTATTTGCACCGCGGAAAACTATACTTTCACCATCGGGTGAGAAAGAAACATCATAAAAATAAGGCAGGCCAGGGTCTACTTTTCGAATCAAGCGCCCATTCAAATCAATGATATAAAATGCGGAATCTATGAACCGGTGTGGCTTAATGATGAATTCCAAACCGTTATTACGGCTGCTGAAAAAACAATCCTCCAGGCGTAAATCCGAAACTCTCCTTTTATTGAATCCGTCGGCATTCATTTCCCACAGAAAATAATGCCGGTGGGCTGTGTCACGATCCGAAACAAAATAAATTTTATCCTTGTTGGCATAATAAACCCAATCCACGCCGGGTGAATTGCTAATGTTCCGCTTTCCTGATCCATCCAGGTTCATGACAAAAACTTCGTAATCATCAGCTATTTCATCCACCAGAACATTGTAGGCGATCATCAGGCGGCTTGTATCAATGGAGGAATTCCTGGTTGCCGGAAAACTGCACCCGGCAATCACAGCGACGATCCTAAGCAATTTTATATTCATTTACCCTTCCATTCGCTGTTTTGAGCAATTCTTCCACATTTTTATCAAAACGATTATTATCCGAAATCACTACCATATGCGAAATGCTGGCCATTGGACCGGTCAAATTAGCTTTTTTTACCTTGTCGTCGAAAGGCCGGTCACCCAGATCCATTCCCAGGCGAATCTCATCTTTTTTAACGTTTACCGCTGCAAACTCCCGCTTCTTTTTAAAAGATACATAAGTTTTTTTGATCTCTCTTTCACTTCCGGGAACTGTTTTCAGGATTTTTTCGGATACAAAATCGAACAATGGCCTCATAATTTCATATTTGCCAATTTGATTGTCGAGCAGATCATTTTCATTTCCGTAAACCGGTTTGCCGTTATTTAAATAGATGGCAGCCAGCATATAGGCATCGGTATGTCTGAAATTGTAATCCTTTTTCAACCAGGTTTGTATTTGTCCGAGCTTTTCAAAATTATTTTTGCGGATCACTTCCATCCATGACTTCAGGTTTTGACCATAATTGTCTTCCAGTCCGTCAAGGAATTCTTTTTCCATTTCATTTGCTGTTTTCATATCATGTTATTTCTAGTTATCTCCAAATCCCGAGTATGAAACCGACCAAAGTAAAATAAACCGTAATATAACCGCCATTGATCAGGATGTAGCGCCAAGAGCGATATTCGAACAGGGCAATGATGGTGAAGATCAATGTTGCCCATCCGAATCCGGCCAGGAAACCTGCAGTCAATCCCCAAATCCAGTCTGTATTGTCATCTCCCAGGAAAAATGCCAGGTTGTAAGAGATCAGCAATGAGAAAATAAATGCCAGTGTATAGGTCACAGCAGGTTTTGCGTGTTTTCTAATGTAATCGTCGGTAAGGTTGTTTTCCTTTTTCCAGGCATTGTAAAAAAGAGCCGGTGAATACCAAAGCGCACCGAGTGCCAGGTTCATGGCGGCACTTACAATTACCGCCCAGTGGTTGATGTACATGTTTTCCATAGTGTGGTTTTATGATTAAAATTTTTTACAAAGAAAATTGAATCCGATCCTTTTGTATTGGAAAAAATTTACCTCTTGATTTGTACAGGGATGTAATTCAGGTATTCCCCTTTTTGAACCAGGTACTGTGTTGGGTTCATCCCCGAAAAATGGTTGAATTCATTGATAAAATGGGCCTGGTCGAAATAGCCGCAATCGAGGCTGAGCTGCACCCAGTCAATCTTTCTGGTTAGCTCGATTTCCTCCAGCGCTTTGTTAAATCTGACAATTCGTTGGTAAAGCTTGGGAGTTAAACCCAAATATTTTTTAAAAATCTGGATAATGTGCTTTTGAGTATACCCTGTTTTTTCAATCATTTTATTTAATCCGCTTTCAGTCGGACAACGGTTGATCCATTGAGCTGCAAATTGTATAACAGCTTCCGGCATCGAACCGGACTTTGCCCGGTTTAGCAACCAATTTGAAGCAAGGGAAAACATTTCAGCTGGTGAATTGGCTATAAACAATTGTTCCCGAAGAAAAAGGATTTCTTCGCCAAAAACCATCTCGGCATCTACAATTAAGTCGGTTAATTCGTTGACGGGAAAATGAATAAAAGGATAACACCCTCCGGCCTTAAACTGGATAACAAACATTCGTGATCCTTGATTTTCGCAGTACATCACATATTCACGCTGCATCCCGGATACCCAGGCACGGATGCATTTTTTATGTTGGCTAAGGGTGATCCTGTCGATGGTAAAACGCTGTTGTTCATCCAACTCGATGATTAGGTTCACTGTGCCGTCAGGTAACAATTTTTCAAAATCATATTCCGGATTGTAATCCGAATAGTATGTCATTGAGTTGACGAAGCTTGTCAGTGGTGGTTGAGGTTGGTATATTCGTAAAAACATTGCGCAAGTCGGTTTTCAAGTGATATAACAAAGAAATTATTATTTTGGTTCAGATAAGCATATACCGAATGCCGATATTATAAATTACAAAAGGCATTGTAAAGGAAATGGTTATTGAGTTTCAAGTGTATTTCTTATGTTTTTCAGTTTCTCCTGCCATCGATTTTAGATGTGATTCTGGCTAAAACTCCGAACGACCACCTGGTAAATAATGTAAGCTTCGGGTCAAAAAATAAAATTTCACATTTAAATAAAATTGTTTACCTTTGCTGCCGATTTAAAACAATCTGCACTTATATAACCAGAAAGCTCACCGATCCGTTTTATAGATTCAAGCATTCCGTTTAAAAGTAGCCTGATAGTTTACAAATCGCTAAATAATTAATAAAGCTTGATGAGAGCTGCAATTTTTATTCAAGGGAAATTTACAACATTTCTGATGAATAGGAAAATCCGGCTGAGAAAAAGCTCAAACAAACATTTAATACTTATATCATGAACATTTATGTAGGCAACCTGGGATACAAGGTTGAAGAAGATGAACTCAGGGATGCTTTCCAAAAATTTGGAAACGTCACATCCGTAAAGATCATTACAGACAAATTTACCGGCAAGAGCAAGGGATTTGCTTTTGTTGAAATGGAAAATGCTGCCGAAGCGCACAACGCAATTGATGCCCTGGATGGCAAAGAATTCGACAACCGGAATATTACGGTAAATATTGCCAGAGAAAAACGGGAAAACAATCGTCGTTACTAATTGAAATCATACTTTGAAATGAAAACTGGAAAAGTAAAATTTTATAATACGACTAAAGGATTTGGTTTTATTACTGCCAAAGATGGCGAGGATATTTTCTTTCACCGTTCGGGTTTATCCAATTCCTTTCAGGATCTGGAAAGCGGCCAGGATGTTGAATTTGAAACACGTACCGGCGATAAGGGCCTTATGGCCGTTAATGTGATGCTGTCCTTTTAACAACGGTTAGCAGATTAAATTTGAATCCCTCTTTTCATGATATTTACATGGAAAGAGGGATTTTATTTAAAGTTATTAAAACTTAAAGATATTATGGTTCTGATGCATTTTTCCTGACAATATGTTTGTAGTGACAATTTAACATGACGCCAGAAAAATAACTGCAGATTAATTTTCCTCTAATACCAGATAATGATATGGGGATAAAATAACCTGCTCCTGCCCTCCGAAGTTGGTTCCTGAATCCAGATCGGTCCAGCTATTTCCAGCTAGCTCATCAGGGAAATTAAAGATAACCTCATTGTCTTTTGTATTCACCAAAATGAACAATTGCTCTTGTTCCGACGACAGGGTAAAGGCGGCTACGGTCGAATGATCATAGGTAGCCAAAGCCCCTTTCCTGGCAGTTTCAGAGTTAGAGTAGATATCCAGTAATTTAATATATCCGGCAAGCATATCGGGATTCAGTGACCAGTTGATGGGATCGTTGCTAAAGAATTGTATATTATCCGTTTCACCCACTTCCTGCCCGTCATATATCAAGGGGACACCGGTTAAAAAAATGGAAATAACCGATGCTGCCAGGGCTCCCTGCTTTCCGTTGAATAAAATCATGGGTGTGGCATCCCAGGCCGATTCGTCATGGTTTGTTGTAAACAATAGTTTCATTTTCCCTGCCGGTAAGTTATTCAAAGTGTTCTGATGTATCGAAAGCAATTGATTTGGTGTTGCATTTCCACTAAAAACATCCTTGAGATTTCCATAAAACTCCCATCCAAAATTCATGTCGAAACCTGCTGTGAAATGGTCACCCCTCGCACCTTCGGCCAGCATGATGAGATCTTTTGTGGTAAAAAGACTCAGGGAGTCGATGGCTTGTTTCCAAAAATCAAACGGCACCATATCGGCTGCATCACATCGGAAACCGTCAATATCTGCAATGTCGATCCAAAATTCCATGGCCTCTATCATGGCCTGACGCATATTTTGGTTATCATAATTCAGGTCGGCAACATCCAACCAGTTTGTCCCGGGAGGATGGACAATATTTCCATTGCCATCCTGTGTGTACCAATCGGTATTTATGATCCAGGGATTATCCCAGGCAGTATGATTCGCCACCCAGTCGAGGATCACAGCCATCCCTTTCTCATGGGCTTTATCGACCAGCATTATTAAATCCTCCACAGTGCCGTACTCCTGATTTACTTCAAGAAAATTTTGAACCGAATAAGGTGAATTCACCGAATTGACCTGCCCGATGGGATGGATGGGCATCAGCCAGATAACATTTATGCTCAGGCTTTCGATATGACCCAATCCGTCAATTACACCCTGAAGATCGCCGGTTGCACTAAAAGCCCGTTCATTCACCTCATACATAATGATATCTTCCGTAGCCGGTATCTCAAATTCAACAGGCGGCAAGGGCGGTTCAGGCTGGCCTTTGTCATTATATGCCGGCTCATCTTTTTCGCATGAAAATAAAAACAGATAAATAAATGCAATCCAAAAATAACGGTTCATTTTCATAAGAAAATCAATTATATCATTTTAATAGGTGCAAACTTATTTAAATAACGAATAGAAAGGCAAACTGTTGAGAAGAAGTCTAAAAACAACTTAAGAATTGAAAACTTTCAATTCCTATTCAGATTTGGGTTTTGTTTTTTTTCCCGTGTGAACTTAAATGAAGCTGATAACATATGGGCGTGTAACCGGTCGGATCGTTTAAAAAATGCATACCGTATTTGAACCTCATCAAAAATTCCCCTTGCTGCCAGGTACCTGAATGGCGCCCACCTAAAACCAACCCCGACTCTATAGGAAGTGAACCCGGAAAGGTCATAATCGGAAGAGTAGTAGATGGCATCAGGAGCATGTTCATGGTATGGCCTGAAATACCTCGCAGGGGATTGTCTATAAACATTCACGAAAGGCGACAAAGTCACCACGGGACTGATTTTAATACCGGTTTCCAGGTCGAAATTGTTGGCAGTGATCCCGAAATTATCCCGGTAAAAACCGTAACCGGCCTTGATGATGGTGCGGCTGCCGGCAAACCAGTTCACCTTCAGACCAATCGGTACCCTGATTCGTTGTTTCGGAAGGTTTTCAACCTTTAACGAATCATTTGTAAAATAGACGCGGTGAAAGGGTGTTGCCAACAATCCTTTCTGAAGGGTCATTTCGGGATAGACGGCAGCAACCAGCCTTTTATTGATCACCTGTTCAATTCCCGCTTTCACATTAAAGGTGTACCTGTTATGAACATCGTACCATTCCTTGTACCTCAATTCGGCCGGGTAAATAAGCTGGAGCGGGGTTTTGTAGCTTTGGTCGGCCCGGCGGCCCCATCTTAGATCGTCGAAATAGGCAGAAAAAGCCAGGTTGTACTTTCTCAAGCCAGATGGTGTGGAATGGCTCACAAATGCCCTGGCCGGTAACGATAAATAATCCGATTCGAAGGAAACTCCCGTACCGACGCCTACCTCTGTCTGATTTTTTCCGATTTTCCTCAGGTACATAATGTCGGTATGATAGCGGACATCACGTTTCGATGCTGAAGAAACCACATCGTCGATGCGGTCGGTGGATGCCGAACTGATCACATCCGTCCCGGCATTGATGGAAAAAGTACTTTTGGCGTGATTAAAACTAAGATTAAGCTCGGGTGCATAAACTTCCAGTTTTTCGGTGCCAATTCCACCGGTTATTGCCGAGTGGTCTCCACTTTGGTTGTACATAGAATACAACAATTCGATGTCTGTTTTGGGGATTTCACGCTTTTGGTAAGAAGTATCTGCTGCCTGCGGTTTTCCCCTGAGTGCAGCAGCCACCATTCCCAACACCAGGTACCTGCGTTTCATGCATCCATCAGTTGCAGCCGCATCCTCCGGCTGATTTATAACTGCCTGCCACTACCGAGCCCGTCCGGATGGATTGCACATAATCTTCGAAGGTTTTTCCGGGTGAACCGGCCATCTGCATCCCGGGATCATTCAGGTAAGTGCGCTGCCAGGGTTTAACTGTCGAACAGCTTATGAAAATCGAAGCAGTGCAAATGAAAATGAATACGATCCAAATCCGCATGACGTCTATTTTGTTTTTTCAAAAGTAATATTTTTTGAAAAATGTAGCTTGTTGTATTTATCGATGATGAGGCCGTGGGTGTCGGGCAACTGGTTCAACAGGTGCAATCCCGCTTCGATCCCCATCACAGTGACTGACGTGGCCAGGGCATCGCACAATTCAGCACTGTTTCCTTTAATCGAAACACTTTTAATCCATGAAACAGGAAGGCCGGTTGCAGGATTGAGTGTGTGGCCGTATCGTTTGCCCTCATGATGAAAATATTGCTCATAGTCGCCGGAAGTAGCTACAGCTCCATCGATCACTGGTATGCTAAGTAGAATACGGTCCTGATTTTCGGGATCGGGAATTCCCACTTTCCAGGGTTGCCTATCCGGTTTTGAACCGATGGCGCATAAATCGCCGCTGGCATTGATCAAACCCGATCGAACCCCGGCAGATTTCCACAAGTACTTCACCCGGTCGGCTGCATAACCTTTGCCTATGGAAGCAAAGCTGATGGCCATTCCTTGCCTTGTGAGGTAAACAGTTTGGCCCTTGCCGATGTGGATCAGGTTTGAACCGATTTTTTCCAATGTTTCGTCAAGCATTTGCTGTGAAGGAAAACCGATCTCTTTCCTCTTGAAATCGTACAGTTTCTTGAGCGGGCCGGTAGTGATGTCGAATGCTCCCTGTGTAAGTTGTGATATTTTAAGGCACCGTCCGATCAAATCAAACACTTCCGGTGTGACTTGTACGCCCTTTATCCCGGCATTCCGGTTGATCAGGGAAGTAACCGATCCCGGGTCAAATTCCGAAAGCAGTTTTTCAATCCGTTTGATTTCATTTATACCGTTTTCCAGGTGCCGGTTGGCAACTGTTTCATCCTCACTGTAAACAACCAGTTCAAAGGCCGATCCCATGAGCTTTTGCTGAACCCTGAACTCATTCACCGGCAGGAAAAGATTTTATTTTTTCATCCAGCAAGGCAATGAAATCTACTGCAAGCTGGCGGTCAAATTCAACATAGCTAAAGGTAGAATGATCTGAGCTAAACAGCACGAAAGTCGGGAAAACACCGTGGGGATTGTATTGCCTTGCCAGTTCGTCATTTTGCCGGACAAGTGATTTTGATAGTTTTTTCCGTTGCGGATAATCGGCTTTCAGCAGGATAATGTTATTCTTCACGAAATCGCTGAAAACAGAATCGTGGAGGATGGTTTTTTCAAATCGCAGACAATTGGGGCACCAGTCGGAACCGGAGAAATATAGCAGCATCGGTTTTTCCTCTATGGCAGCCATGTTACGAGCACTATCGGCTGATTCGAACATCTGGGAGTACAGGGTGTCGGTCAGAAATACGGCAGCAATGATAATCAAAAGTTGTTTCATAGATATATTCTTCAGCAAAATTAGTGGAATTCGATTAATGGATGTGTTTTTTAATCCACTTTCGCCACCATCACATATCATCTAGCGACGTGTGCATTGAATTGAGCGAAATATTTGAGTTTAAAATGGCATATGTCGGCGGTCAACGAAGCCAGCTGTTAATTTTTCACCATTGTTAACATGTATGATTTGAAAAGGAATCTGGATAAATGATTATTTAACATTTTTTTAACAAGAGGTTTTTTTTTAAATTTCTAAATTTGTGACAATCAGTCGATAGTTTAGGGTTAACCTTATTAATAATTAAACTATTCAAAAACCTGTTTTTTCTACAACGATGTTTATTTGGAGCGAAAAACCATGTAAATCATTTTTTATCAAATGAGCAAGGGTGAAAATGAAGAAGAAACAAAATCTATAAAACCAACTAATATTAACTACTATGCCCACAGTTACCTATACCGGGATTAATCATCAGGTAAACTGCGATGATCCTGACATAACCTTGCTGGAATGTTCGATCATTAATAAAATTCCTCATCTGCACGAATGCGGGGGTAACGGCCGCTGCACTACCTGCCGGGTGCGGGTTATGGATGGCCATAAAAACCTGACACCCCGCACTTTTATTGAACAGGAAGCAGCCAGAAGCAGGCGTTGGGACCCTTCCATCAGGTTGGCTTGTCAAAGTTATATAAAAGGCGATATCAGCATTCAAAGACTGGTATGGACCAGCTCGGAAGTGAATAAGCTGCAGCTCGAAACTATTCCTGAGGGTGAAGCGGAGGAAAGAGCCATTGCCATTTTATTCTGCGACATGCGCGGTTTTACCCAAATCGCTTCGGGCCATTTTGCTTTCGACACCGCCCATATGCTCAACCGTTTTTATACCGTTCTTGGCGAACCAATTCTCATGAACAATGGGATCATCTACCAGTATGTAGGTGATGAGATCATAGGTATTTTCGGTGTTTCAGGTGGTACCCGCGATAAAAACTGTAAGGATGCCATCCGGGCTGCTCTGGGGATGCAATATGCCATCAAACGATTAAATCATTTTGAACTGGTGGATTTTGAAACCGATGTACAAGTGGGTATCGGCATCAATTTCGGTAAGGCTTTCCTGGGCCATCTGGGTCATCCAAATCATAAACAATTTGCTGTGATCGGCGACCCGGTGAATACTGCCAGCCGGATACAGGCTTTCACAAAGAAAGTAAATTCCAATACCTTGATCTCCAATTCCGTGTTACGTAGTTTGCCTGAAAATACAGTGGAGGTCGGAGAAACCTATAGCGAAAAACTGCGTGGTCATGAACATGAAACCGTATTTCATGAATTGATCGGTTTTACTCAGTTGGATATACAACTCGAATTACAATCCAGCCTCGAATACCTTTTACAGAACGAAGATGAATTTGCCGATAAATTCTATAAGCGGGTTTTTGCAAAATCTCCGGAAACCAGGAACCTGTTTAAAAATAACCTGAAGCAACAGGGCAGGTTATTGACCCATATGCTGGGTGGTATCATTTATACCATGAGCCGGCCAGATCATATGCACCTGGGATTGAAGGAACTGGGTCGCAACCATCATCGATACGGCGTAAAACCGGAACATTACCCGGTCGTACTCGCATCCCTACTGGAAACCATCGAAGAACAACTGGGTGAATTTTATAATGAGAACCTGGCTACAGCCTGGTTGGAGGCACTTACCCTGGTTACAAACGAAATGAAAAAATACATGCTTGCCATGGAGGAACCTGTGACTCCAAAAAGCATTTAATAAGTCAGTAAAGGACCTATATAACCGACATACCTCCCGGATGAAAGATTAAACCCGGTTCAAGCCTTAGAAGTGAAACGCACATAGGCATTCTTATTTTCTATAACAATAATGCCCAATAATCTCAAAATCAAATAAACAATCTTCCAGCACCTGCCCGGCTCCGATATTGTGAACAACCAGGTTTCGCCCACCATCCACCGATTTTTTAGTCACAAGAATGCCTATGTGCGTTACGCCTCCTCCCAGGTCCCAGCATACGATGTCGCCTGGAGTAAAATCTTTTGCATCAGAAGAAATCTTCTTTTTAGTTCCATGCCTTGAAAAAAAGGTCATTAAATTGGGCACCCGCCGGTGATCGATATTCTTATCAGGGTTGTCCAATCCCCATATTTTTGGGTATTCATCAAAATGTGATTCCATATCTTCATGAACCTCTTTTTGCAGATCTATCCCAAGCTTCCTGTAAGCCCGGATGATGACATCAGTGCAAACGCCTTTGTTTGCCGGGATATCTCCGTTAGGGTATTCAATGGAATAATATTTGGGATCGTATTGTACGTTTTGTCTGGTGAGTGTTAATGCAGAATCTGCCAGACTATAATAAAAATCCTGTCCAACTGTTGTTGAAATAAAAGACAGAAAAAGTAACAAGCGGAAAAGACTCTTCATTTTTATGTCAAAATCACAAAGAGCTTACTTCCTCAAAAGCACTTTTCCCATAAAGTTTTTACGATCCGTCTTCACCTGGATGAAGTATAATCCTTCGCCGTAATTACTGAGATCGGCCGAGAAATTTGATTTTGCACCTTGAAAATCTGTGTTTGGAATTTCTGCGCCTTGCATGTTATAAACCTTTACAGTAAAGGATTTTGTATTTTCAGGTATCACAATGTTCACCATTCCCGTCGTCGGATTGGGAAAAATATGGATTTCATTGTCCATTTCCATCATTGAGATATCCGTCATGGAACCGATCATGACATCATCAATATACAAATTATTCCCGTAATAATTATAACTTTCGAACATTACGCGGATGCTGCCCTGACCTGCCCAAGGCGACAAGTCAAGTACATTGCAGGCGGCGCCCCAGCCGGTTCCGCACCAATCCTCTGGTGTTTGTGGCACAAATGATTCGATGGTCAGTTCATGGGTGGCAAAAGAACCGTTGTTGTCATCCCCACCCTCAAAAATCCGTGTCCATGATTCTCCACAGTCGTTCGAGATATAAACGATCAAAGAGTCGGTGGCTTGTATGAACCTTTTTGCATAGGCGTGCCTGAAGGTAAGAAAAACCTGATTGTAACCTTCAAAGTTAAGTACCGGGCTGATCAGCCGGTCTCTTTGTCCCGGAGGTACAATGTAATTAAAGAAATTCATGTAAGCGGCATAATCGCCCGAACCGCTGCCTGCCACCTGTGCAATATTCCAGGTTTTGTCTATATCCGGGTTCTCAATGATCCAGGATTTTTCAGTAAAACTGCCGGATTCAAAATCATCGCTGAACGGAATACTGAGGCCGTTGGTCTGTATATAATTTTCTTTTGCAAAAGATGCTGTTCCTGAATTGTTGGTTACATGCAAGGTAACGGTATATGAAGTATAATCGTTGAAAACAATATCCGGGTTTGCATCATGATAGCTGGTGCCATTTACGTAGCCATATGATGATGGGGATATTTCCCATTCCCATCCCGTAGGGCAATTACCGCTCATGTCGGTGAAATGGATAACCGTTCCCGGGCAGGTGATGGAATCGCTGGCCACAAAATAGACTTCCGGAGCACTGGCTTCTGTAACAACTATGTAACCCGTGATTGTTTTATTGTCTGTGCTTTCGGTGTTGGTTACGGTGAGGGTCACACAGTAGTTGCCTTCCGTATAGTACACTATATTTTCCGGGTTTTTTAGGTTTGAGGTAGAAGGTGTTCCCCCTTCGAATGACCATTCCCATTCCATTGGAACACCTGACGACCGGTCGAAAAAGTTGATTCCACATCCGGCTGAAGTGGTGGTCGATTCTGCTTCAAAATCGGCTGTCAATTCACCGCACCAAACCGGAGATGACCACATTCCGCGCCCATAGGTTCCGGCCCGGATCGCATCTTCGTAAGGATTATCAGGATTGTGATATATTTCGATCTCATTGATGGATGCATCTACCGGGAGGCCGTTGCTGTAAATGGTCCAGTCGTCCATGCTTGCATCACGGTAGTAAACACCTGCATCGGAAGCCACGTAAATTCCTTCGATGCTGTTTTCATAGAATGAAATTGAATTCATGTTGATATTGGGTAAGGTTCCACTTATATCGGTCCAGTTCATTCCGCGGTCATCCGATCTGTAAACCTTGCTTCCTTTGGTGATGAAGACTACATTGTCTTCAAACGGATGGGCTTCAATGTCGAACACGTTGCCGCTTCCCGGCAGGTTATTGTTCAGGTTGAACCACTCCGGCGTGTCATCATTCACATTGTCCGACCGGTAAATGGATGAGTTCCGGGCATAATACAGCAGGTCATAATCGGCAGGAGAGTGCTCTACCACGTCGATTTCACCTCCACCGGCTTCGGTGATTTTTTCCCATTCGAAGTTGTTGGTTTTAATCCCTTCGGCCCGCCACATGTTCTGGTAACCTCCGAACATGATGTTCGAATTTCCTTCGTGCAGGCAAAATGGTGTGATCCAGCCACCCGACTCGTTCATTCCGTGCGAACCGTTACCGGCTACCTGGTATGAACCGTTGTTATTGATGTGCCGATATATATCACCATAATAAATGGTGGAGTAAGAGTAACTTGATTGGGTATGGTCGAAAGCACATTCCATTCCGTCACCGCCGTTGGTGGTTTGCCAGCCGTTGACATCACCGTAATAGGTAGAAGTACCGTTGTCCTGGTAACCGTTGATCACCTTGTTCTTATCAATTTTGCATTGCCCGATGCGGTAAACCTGGCTGATGGGCAGGCCTGAAGTGATCTCCGGCCAGGAATTGCCCTGGTTGCCCGTGTAGTATATGCCGCCGTCGTTACCAGCATAAAGCCGGTCGTTTAAGGGATTATATTCAAGTACATGGAGGTCGGCATGGACGGCGGGAACTCCGCAATCACCCCACCAGTGCGAGCTGATCTGCCATGAAGTTCCTCCGTTGGTGGATCTGAAACAGTTCACACCCCCGGCAAAGATCATGTTTTTATTATTCGGATCGGCTGCAATGTCAAGGTCGTACCAGGCCTGACCGCCATCACCTCCGTCGCATCCCCAACTCATGATATTGGGTGAGTTGGACATCATGGTGAATGATTCACCCGAGTCGGTTGACCGCCACAATCCTTTGTAGGAATCACCATTTGACAGCAGGCAGTAAACATAATTCGGATCAGCCGGGGTTACTGCAATTACCGACCGGCTTCCCGCTTCTATACCATTGGAAATTTGAACCCAGTTTTCACCGTTATCTGAAGATTTGTAAAACCGGCCATCGCCACCTGAATACATTATGGAAGGATTACCAGGCTTAAAAACAATATCTTTGAAACCACCTGCGGCTTTCATTATCCAGTTAGTACCTGCATCTGTGGTTTTATAAATCCCGCCGATGGTTGCAGCGTACATCACATCCGGGTTGGTAGGGTGCTGGATCATCCGACCGACGGTTTTGTTGCCCATGCCGTTGTTCCAGAGTTCCCAGGTTTGGCCTCCGTCCTGACTGCGGAACACACCAAGTCCGGTTGCATCTCCAGCATCCCGGTCACCGGTTCCGTTATAAATATTATCAGGATTATTCCAATCGACAACAATGGCGGAAACACCCAGTGTCGGCAGGTCATCCGTTGTGCTCGACCATTCTCCCTTGGAGGCATCGTACTTCCAGCAACCGCCTGCAGGTGCACCGATAAATAAGATATCCGGATCAGTCGGGTGAAAAGCAATGGCATTGATCCTGCCAAGCCCTTCGTAACCTTTGGATGGGATGGCAAACGGGCCCAGGTTGGTCCAGTCGGCTTCTGAGGATTTGGCATCCGGATGGGTTTCCAGGTATTTCATGTATTCCTTGAACACCTTATCTGATTCATGACGCGTCCCGTCGGAATAAATGTGGCGTTCCTGCCACCATTCCCAGCGTTTGAACGGTTTCCAGCCGCTTCCTTTGGTGATTTCACGTCCTTCCCAGTATTCGTTAAAAGCTTTCTGAACTTCATAAAAATTAACGGAATGATCCTGCATCATAACGATCCAGTAAGGATAATTGGAATAGTCTTTTTTGGGATCGGGATTATCGGATTGTGAAAATAAATTCATAGTCAGACACAATCCTGCCAAAATGATAAGTAAATTAATTTTTAACTTCATGTTTTTATTGATAAAATATTCCTGATAAAATGATTACAAATGTATACATTAAAACAAATGGTAATTATCTGCATGTAAAATACTAAGCATGAGACAATCGGCATTAAATCAAGGTTGCATAAATAATTTTAAATGAATATAAATTATTGAAATTGACACTTAAATTTTGTAAAAATTAAATTTTCCTGTATATTTGGCGTATTTGAATAACTATTACAATCCAATTTCAACGAACCAGCCTTACTTGGAATTCTGCCTCAAAATTCAAATCAAAAAAACATGTTGACAGTAATCTTTAATATTTGATATCATGACACGAGGTAATTTAATTTTTTTATCTTTTTTGGTTTTTTTATTCCATTCCTTTGCTCAATCCCCGCAGGCCTTCAAATACCAAGCTGTAGCCAGGGATGCTTCCGGTGAACTGATCTCCAATCAGCAGGTTTCATTTCAGATCAGCTTGTTGCACGGAGGCCCAACCGGTACCGTTGTTTATTCAGAAACATTTGATCCTGTTACAAATGATCAGGGTTTGGTCAATCTTGAGATTGGGAACGGAATTGTTGTTAGTGGTGATTTTGGAACCATCGACTGGAGCCTGGGCGATTATTTCCTTCAGATTGAAATGGACGAAACGGGTGGGACCAACTACCAGATTATGGGAACTTCTCAATTGCTCAGTGTCCCGTTTGCTATGTATGCCGAATCCTCTGGTTCAAGCGATGATGGCGATTGGGAAGTTTCGGGTAATAATATTTACACTGGTCAGGATAAAAATATCGGTATTGGAACTTCTTCACCAGCTCTTCCTTTTATATTGGAACATGATTGGGGAAATGGCCTGGGCCAGCATCCGCTTGCACAATTTCAAAACCATAACAACGCCGGTAACGCAGGAATCCGGGCGTACTACTGGGGCGACGGAACTACTGCTACAGGCGCGGGATTCAGGGCTACCTCAGGAAAATCGTTGTATTTGGGGACATGGAGCGAAGCACAAGCCATTACAATTATTGACAATGGGAATGTAGGTATCGGCACAACTAATCCTACTGTAAAGCTTGAACTTCAAAATGCAGGATCAAGTGCATATGAAAATACCAGCCAGCATATAGCCATTTATTCGGATGAGGCAACTGCCTATTCCAGGATAAAATTTCACCGTTCGCACAGCTCTGTTGCAGGTGATGACACCTCCTCCATGGCTGTTACACAGGACGGTGATAAGCTGGGCATGGTGGTTTTTGGCGGAAACCGTATCAATGGAGCAGGGGCCAGTTCCAATACATCCGGATGGATGGAAATGGTTCAAAAAGGAGCGCCTACAGGAACAGGAGTCCCTGGGCAGATTCAATTCACCACTTCTAATGGACTTGGTGGCAGAGACACACGAATGGTGATAGATCCCATCGGAAATGTCGGAATCGGTACTGATTCACCGGTTGAGAAGCTGGATGTAGAAGGAAATTTGGATATGAATGGTTATCAGATCAAAAACATGGTGATTGAGAACCGGACCAGTGATCCGTCGAATCCGGCCGTGGGTAGGATTTGGATCAGAATCGACCTGTAAACAATATTAAATTGCAGAACAAATGAAATTCAAATATTTAAGCAGAAATTATATATGGCTGTTGCTTCTTTCATCAGTTTTTTCAATACCGATATTTGGACAGGAGGTCATTGGCACGATCAGGGTTCAGGGAAATGAAGATATATTGAATCTGGCCGTAATATCTGAAGCAGATGCCATCAGTCTTGGACATGGAGTTGTTAAGATAGCTCTTGAGAATGGGGTAGTTGGCGCAGCTTGGCTAGTACCCACAACGGATGCTGATGCCACTGAAATAAGAATGCAAACTCCTAGCGGCACAAAATCATGGAAACAGGCTTTAGGTATTGGAGATTTATACTGGTGGCCTTATGGGGGAGTTGACAACGATGTTGCTTACTCCATAATACAACCTGAACCATATGCCTATGTCATTGCCGGAGGATCAAAAAGCTGGGGAGCCGGCGATTTTGACATGTTAGTTTTTAAATCTGCTAATATTGGGAGTTGGGGAAAAGTTTTTGGATCTCCTTCTTTTGATATTTGCAGATCAGTAAGGCAAACTTCTGACGATGGATATATATTGATAGGCTCGACCAATGGATTCGGGGCAGGAGAAAATGATTTCTATTACAAAAAAATCGATGCAGCGGGCAATAATGTGTGGGGTTATGCCTATGGTACAACAGCCAACGACAACGGTTATGGAGTGATTGAAGATACGGATGGAGGATTTTTATATGCCGGAGAAACCAATGGATTTGGTGCAGGAGAAAATGACGTAATGATGTTTAAACAAAATACGGATAATACGATTGATTGGGCTTATGCCTACGGCACTGAACAGGTGGAAAAAGGATTTGCTCTTGTTAGAAGTGCTGATGGTGGATTGGCTGTTGCTGGTATCAGATATGTTGCAACTGAAGGGAATTTCGACATGTTATTCGAAAAATTTGATGCAGTTGGTACTTTGCTCTATGGTAAAGGTATTGGAGGAGATCAATACGAAGAGGCCCGAAGCCTTGTTGCACTGAGCGATGGAAGCTTTGTCCTGGCAGGCCAGACAAGCAGTTTTGGCCAGGGAGGAGCCGATTTTTATGCAAAAAAATTGGATGAAGATGGTAATTCCGTCTGGGGCTGGGCTTATGGATATTCAGGAGATGAAATGGCATTTGGCATAACCAGTACAAGCGACAATGGATTTGCAATTGTTGGCGAAACCTATAGTGTGGGCGCAGGTATGGGTGATGTTTGGTTGGTTAAAATAGATAGTGAAGGCGAATTGCAATGGTCGTGGACATTTGGTGGGCCAGGAAGGGATGTCGGTTATTCCATTATTCAGGACAGTGATGGGAATTATTGCATTGTGGGTGAAACAGAAAGTTTTGGAGCTGGGCAAACCGATGTGATATTTATCCAATTGTCAGTATTAGGTGAAATTTTAAAAATAAATGCACCTGGAGTAAGTGATTCAATCATTAATAAAAATATAAATGATAAGACATTTGTTAAACAAAAATTAGATATAAAAAATATTTCTGTCAACAAAACCGGATCAGATTTGCTGGATATTTCGACAGAAATTATTCAGGTAAGTATAGATTTGAAAAACCCTGCAGTAGAAAAGTAAAATACACTGACCGGATGAGTAGTATCCGGCTTTTTAATAAATCTTCCAAACAAAAATTATTGGCAATTTTTTCGACAAGGTTGGGGTTACAAGCATCCGCGAATAATGAGCAAAATGAAGTATTTTTCAGTTTATGGACACGGAACACAAAACCCAAAACACTGAATACAGAACCCGGCACTTCTAATAACTCGTCTCATCCAGCTTCACCTTTCCCCAGAATGTACGGTATACAAAAACCGTATACATAATTACCAAAGGCCCGCCAACTGCCGCAATAGTCAACATGATTCCCAGTGATTTTTCAGAAGAGGCTGCATTGTAAATGGTAATATTGTACACTGGGTCAAGAGTTGAAATGACCAGTACCGGGTACAACTCAATGGCAGAAAGGATCAAAAGAAAGCTCAAGGTAAGCGATGAAAAAATAAAAGCCATCAGGTATTTCCCTTTGGTTGCCAGGCGGGGAACATTGGCAATACTTAAGAATGCCAGAACGGGAACGATAAAAAGTTCGGGATTGTTCCTGAACCGGTCCGACAGGTGAGGAATGAATACCAATGAATACATCGTAACGATCACATACATCACCACGAAAAAAATGATGGCATTTTTGAGTAATTCCTTCAGCCTTTCGTAAAGTTTGCCTTCAGTTTTCATGATGAGGTAAATGGCACCGTGCATCATAAACAATGCAAGTACTGTAATTCCAACCAGAACCGAATAAGGATTAATAAATTCAAGCCAATGGCCTGTGAATTCGTGCCCAGGCCCGAGTGCGATGCCTTGTAAAATATTACCCATGACAACACCGAGAAGGAGGGCCAACATTGTGCTCGAAATACAATAAGACACGTCCCACAGATTGCGCCACCATTTCATTTCCTCCTTGCTCCTGAACTCAATGGAAACCGCCCGGAAGATGAGGAATGCCAGAAAAAGCATAAACGGAATGTACATGGCAGAAAAAACAGAGGCATACAACACGGGGAATCCGGCAAACAGTGCACCTCCTCCGATTACAAGCCATACCTCGTTGCCATCCCAAACAGGCCCAACAGCATTTAATGCGATACGCCGGCTTTTTTCCTTTCTGAAAAACAAGTGCCAGGCTCCGGCACCCAGGTCAAAACCATCCAGTATGGCATAGCCCGAAAACAAGGCTCCTACAACCAAAAACCACAAGGTGGGATAATCCAATCCTAAAAATGTAGCCATAATTAATTTGTTTTTTTCGGTTCAACAACACCCAGAATACTCTCCTGCAGAGGCCTGTCATCAATTTTCGAGGGATCATAAGGCCCTGCCTTGATCTTCCGGTCGAGAAGGTATATAAATAGCAGGAACAACAACAAATAGATCAGGGTGAACATGATCAATGAAAACAATACCTGCTCGGCAGTAACCGTTGCCGACAATGCATCCGATGTTCTTAACAAGCCATAAACTACCCAGGGTTGCCTGCCCATTTCTGCGGCAAACCAACCGAACTGGTTAGCAAGTTGGGGCCCGACCACAGCAATAACAAATACCCACAACAACCACCTGTACCTGAACAACTTTCCACGCCACCACAAGAATATCCCCAGAATTGTGAGAGCAATAAAGAACAGTCCAAGAGCGACCATCAGGTGATAAAACTGGAAAACAGCATTTACTGCCGATGGCCGTTCATTTTCAGGGAAGTTATTCAAACCTGTTACCGGGGCATTGAAATCATAATCTATCAGAAAACTTAAACCACCCGGAATTTTGGGGCCATAGACTTGCTGGCTCTCTTTATCGACCCAGCCGAAAAGGTACATGTCTGCCGGAGCATCTTTTTCAAAATGACCTTCGAATGCAGCCAGCTTGGGCGGTTGGTTTTTCGAAACACCTTCGGCAGAATGATGGCCGGTAAGCAGTTGGCTGATGGCCGAAACCGCTGCAACTACCAGTGCAATCCTGAAGGCTTTTTTGGAAAGTTCTACATGCCTGTTTGTCAAAATATAGAAAGCATGAACGCTCATTACCAGGAAGGAGCCGGCCAGGAAAGCTCCTATCCACACGTGAAGCAGCCGGTCGACGCTGCTGGGATTAAAAACCATGGCCCAGAAATCGGTGATCTCGGCCCGGGCGTTCATTCCTTCGCCGACTATATGAAACCCGGCAGGTGTTTGTTGCCAGCTATTAGCCACCACGATCCAGATGGCTGAGAACATCGAGCCAAGCCATACACCCAGGGTGGCTATAAAATGTACTTTTGGTTTGACCCGGTTCCAGCCAAAAAGCAAAACGCCCAGAAATCCGCTCTCCAGCGCAAAGGCAAAAATACCTTCAGCTGCCAGGGCACTTCCAAAAACATCTCCGACGTATTTCGAATAGGTTGCCCAGTTGGTCCCGAATTCGAACTCCATCACAATCCCGGTGGCAACACCAATTCCAAAAATCAGGGCAAAGATTTTAGTCCAGAAACGGGCCATATGTTCATATACTTTCAATCTGGTTTGCAAATACTTACCCTCCATGATCACCATAATAAGCCCAAGACCAATACTCAGGGGCGGATAGATGTAATGGAAAGCAATGGTAAACGCGAACTGAACACGTGCTAATATTTCAACATCCATAGAACCAGTTTTTTAGAATAAGAACAAACGACCGAACAAATATAGTATTTTTAGATGTTTGATGAGGTAAATTGATTTAGAACTTTATATTAAAAAGCTCCTTATCCTCCACTAATGTATTTATAAATAATTGGAATTGAACCTATCTAATATTATTTGAATTGAATTCTAAATTGCATAAAAGTTCTGTTCTTTTGCTTTCATCTCTTTATTTAATTTAATCAATCATAAGCCAGGTTATACATGTTTATAATTTTTATAAATAGAAAATTTATATATTGACATTTACTGCTAATTAAATTATCTTTGATACACTATTATTTTTTTGGTACGTAACTCAGGATTAGTTCATTTTCAATTAATCTCGATTATTCGGCCAAATTAAAACCAATAATACAACAATTCAGAATTTTTAAAACATTAATTCCATTATCATGAAAAAGATTGCACACATTTTACTGTTAAGTGCTTTCCCCTTTTTTGCCTTCGCTCAGTCGGTTTCACCAGAGGTGATTGCTTCGGCAGGTGATTACTTTGAAAATTCCACCGGATCGTTGAGTTGGACATTGGGGGAAGTCATGAACGAAACCTTTTCGAATGGGAGCAATATCCTTACACAAGGATTTCAGCAACCTTTCATTGTAAGGATTACTATGGATTTGCAAGTATTTTTAGAAGGACCATACAATGGAAGCGGAATGGATACCTGGTTAAATGATGCTTCCAAAATTCCGCTAACCCAACCTTACAATACTTCGCCATGGAATTATGGGGGAGGTGAAAGTGTTGCAGCTATCCCCTCAAATGTTGTCGACTGGATCCTCATTGAACTAAGGGATGCTA
>JAFGBL010000181.1 GCA_016933115.1 Bacteroidales bacterium
GATCCTGAGTAACGTAAAGGAAAGTGCGGCTGAATCGTTGATTTGTTTTTGTATATCAAGGCATTCGTGATACTGCCGAATGGCATAGGTGAAATTGCTGTCGATTTCCATCCCAATGTCACCAAGTCGCAGATAACCGTTGGCCATGAATTTCAGGTCATTTATTTTTCTGTTCGCCTCAATCATCAGGATCAGGTTTTTCCGCTGTTCTTCCGTGTTTTTAACCTCCCTGTATACATAGGCCAGCCCGCTGTATGCCTCGGGAATAACTTTGTTTAACTTATTTGATTTGGCAAATTCGATATTTTGTTCGAATAATTTGATCGATTCATTGAACTTTCCGGCATAAAGGTAGTACCAGGCCATTGAATTCTGAGCTTTGCCAAGCGCTTGAGCATCTCCTATCTGTTCAATTTTTTTTAATGCAACATCCATTTCTTCGATGGCTGCATAATTTTCACGTGAGTAATGCAGTAGGTCAGCCCTGACCCAGTTTAAACCGTAAGGAATTTCAAGATTGTTTTTTTTTGAAAGCTCAAAAGCCTGATCAATATAGGCGGAAGCCCCGGATAAATCTTTTTTCATCAAATTTAATCTTGCCAGGGTTATCAGTGTATTGATCCTTGCCGTATCGGAAATATTTTGCTCCATCCGCTGTTGGAGGCTGTCCATATCGGCCTTTTGAGCCTCGGAGAAGGAAACGATTAACAGGAATACCAGCAGAGGTATAATTTTTAGCATGGTGAAATTAAAATCTATGTCTGTAATAAGCTTGTTCATTTGCAAATATACTACAATGGTAGCTAATTCGGGCAGTTATCTTTCAGGGTGTAGATTTCGATTAATCAATGGAGGATTTGGATTAATGGCAGTAAGGATGAAGTTTATTTGTCAAAAGATATATCCAACCCTCACATCAAAAAAGTCAGCGACATGCCGGTGGGCTTTTATGCTGATTCCGGTAAAAAAATGATCGTTAATATGGAATGCGGCACCGTATCTTTGATAAATCAAATCTACCATTCTGTCGGGATAATAAACATAACCACCCAGGTCGAACGTAAGGGAAAATTTTCCCAGCAATCTTTTATATCCTACTGTTAATGAAGCTTCGTACTGACTATTGGAAGACAGATTCGGGTAAATTGTGCTTTTTTCTTTAGTTGCGTCATCCTGAACGAATTCCATACCTCCCGTTATGATTGACTGCCTGCCTATCTGCCATCCGTATTGCCCTATGATTCCTTTAACCAGGTAGGTTTTATCCGTTTCCTGCAGGCCTTTAAATCCCAATATAGTAATTAAGATCGCCCGGTTTTTCTTATTGTATTCCGGCTGGTCCTTAATACTGTGTTTTCTGAAGTTGAGCGGAGAGAAGGCATATTCGAGCCCAAAACTGAAAGAAGGGTAATTTAATCCCTTGTTTGGAATTTTGATCCCACCATTTGACACATGATTATAGTTCATTGACATGTTTACAAGGAATTGCCGGGTAATTTTAAAGTACATGGTCGCATTCACCAATAAAACAAAGGAAACCCGGGTGCTGTAGCACAAATTTTCCGGATTTTTCTCCGGGTGGTAGGGATTGTTTAAAAATGACAATCCAAAAGCGGGCCGAAAGGAAAAACTCAGCCTGTGATATGCACCGATAAATGGTTCGGCAAAGCCTTGAATATTGAATCCCTGCCCCAGGATTTCATCATTCATGAAATCCCAATAGTATAGGGATAATCCCAGGCGCGGATAACAATTGCAGTAATTGTAAGCTTTATCGGATGCAAAATGCCAGTTCAAATCAACCTGGATTCCAATCGGGTTTGATTCAGCGGCTTCTTTGATCGATTTTGTATGGGCAATGATAAATCCATAGTGCAGGCGGCTTCCTAAAATGAAGTAAGGTTTCTCCCTTTCTTTTTCATTCTGCGCTGAAATTGTCAATCCAATCAAAGAAAAGCAACCGACCAGAAAATACTTAATCCATGTAAAAAATTTAATATTAAAACCAATTCCGGGCCTTCTCCACATTTTTTCAAAATTTTTATAACAATAAAAATATTTGATTTTTTTGACAATATAGTTTGCCGAACCGTAACTTTTTAATAATTTTAATCCGAATTCACGCCCATGACCGAGGATTTTTTACATTATTTATGGAAATATAAATTGCTTGATCCGCAACTCACATTATTTTCAGGGGAGGATTGTGAAATTATTGATGCAGGTATGCACAACAAAGATTCAGGCCCTGACTTTTTTAATGCGAAAGTGAAAATTGGAGATACCCTCTGGGCCGGAAATGTCGAAATCCACATCAATGCATCCGAATGGTATCATCATAAGCACCATCAGGATCAGGCCTATGATAACATTGTTTTGCATGTTGTATATAATAACGATCGCGCCGTCAAAAGGAAAAACGGTGAATTGATGCCGACACTGGAGGTGAAGGGTAATTTTAATGAAAAATTATTCGATCGGTATAATCAGATCATTGGTCATTTAGGTTGGATACCTTGTGAAAACTTGATAGGAGATGTCAAGCGCTTTACCATCAACTCCTGGCTCGACAGGCTTTTAATAGAACGGCTGGAAGAAAAGTCCCAGGCGATTTTAGAACGGTATGAGCATAACAATCAGGATTGGGAGGAAACTTTTTACCAGGTGCTTGCAAGGAATTTTGGGTTTAAGGTGAACGCAATGCCCTTTGAAATGCTGGCCCGCTCCATCCCTTTTAAAATTTTAATGAAATATCGTGATCAATCATTTCAGGTAGAGGCTTTGTTATTCGGGCAGGCCGGGTTGCTATCAGGTAAATTCAGGGATGAATATCCCAGGAATTTGCTAGGGGAATACCAGTTTCTACGTAATAAATACAATCTTAAATCCATCGAAAAGCACCTTTGGCGTTTTATGCGGTTATGTCCGGCCAATTTCCCTACCTTAAGGATCGCACAACTTGCTGCCATCATTTCCAGTAACGAACATTTATTCAGGAAAATGACAGAAAGCGATTCTTTATCCGACTATTACGTGCTGTTCGATGTTACGGCATCATCTTTTTGGGAGAATCATTACAATTTTGGAAAAAAGACAAATCATAAATCGGTTCATTTGGGGAAAAATGCCATTAACCTGATCCTGATCAATACCATTATCCCTTTTCTTTTTGTATATGGGCGTTCGAGAAACGACCAGCGGATGATCGACCGGTCCATCAAATTGCTCGAACAAATACCAGGTGAATCTAACATGATCATCCGAAAATGGAAGGAATTTGGAATGAGCACCAATTCTGCGTTCAATACTCAGGCACTACTTGAGTTGCATAATAAGTTTTGCATGAATAAAAAATGCCTCGATTGTGCCATCGGGAATGAACTTCTCAGGGGAACCCCCAAATCGTTATAAGTTAAATTTCCAGAAAATTCTGAACATACACAGATTCATTTCATTATTTTTGTATCAAATTCCGAGTTCATGGAGAGGCTATCCAGCAGGACTAAAATATTCATAGGTGTTTTAATGATTTTGGGGATATTGGTCCTGGGTGTATCCGGTTACATGATCATCGAAGGAGATAATTTCCTGAATGCCCTTTACATGACGGTAATTACCATTTCAACTGTCGGATTCGGGGAAATCCACAAACTCAGTATGCCGGGTAAGATTTTTACGATGGTCTTAATTATTTCAAGTTTCACAACATATGCCTATGCCCTGACAACCATTTCCACACACTTTTTTGAAGGACAATTGAAGTTTTTCCTCAGGGGACACGGATCAAAATACATCAAGAAAATGCAAAACCATGTTGTAATTTGCGGATATGGCCGAAACGGGCAACAAGTGGCCAAAGAATTGAAGGCCCATCATCATGAATTTGTGGTTATTGATCATAGCCACGAGGTTGTTGTTAAAAACCTGGATAAAACCATTGTTTTTATTGAAGGTGATTCAACCCATGATGAAGTATTGCTCAAGGCCAATATTAAAACGGCCAAAGCATTGATCACCACACTGCCTGTTGATGCCGATAACCTTTATGTAGTATTAACGGCAAGGGCCCTTAATCCAAACCTGGAGATCATCAGCCGGGCTTCGAGCGAAAGCTCGGAAACCAAGCTCCGTATGGCCGGGGTGGATAATGTAGTGATGCCCGAAAGGGTAGGAGGGGCGCACATGGCAAACCTGGTTACACGGCCTGACGTAATCGAATTTATGGATCATTTATCGGTTCACGGACAGGACCCTACAACCCTGGAGGAATTCGAATGTTCAGCGCTTTCTGATGTTGATAAGGCTAAAACCATCGGAGAATATGCCATTCGTAAAACTACAGGCGCAAACATTATCGGTTATAAAACACCCGATGGAAGATTTATTTTGAACCCTACTCCCGATACCAGGGTAATGGCAGGGTCCAAATTATTTGTGCTGGGAACACCTGATCAGATCGCCAATATGAAAAATATCCTGAAGTCGTCGAAGTAGCCTACCTGTCAATTTCCTGGTCGGGTTTGACATCGTTTTTTTGCCCTTCCGGCTTTGCTTCAGGTTGGGATTCCTTCCCAGTGGTTTTATTTTCTGCGGCTTTCTTTTCCCCGAACGGATCCTTTATATCAAGGTTGACATCATCCTTGATCTTATTTGCTTCCCGGGTAATTTCATCCCTGATGTCCTGCGTTGCCCGCCTCAGTTCATTCAAACCTTTACCGATCATCCTGGCGAATTCAGGTATTTTTTTCGGGCCGAAAACAAGATAAACAACTGCTATTATCACCAGTATCTCTCCGCCGCTGATATTGAAAAATAATAAGAAGTTGTCCATCTTTATAAGCTGTCGTGCAAAGATAAAAAAAGTCTCCCTCAGGGAGACTTTTAAAACTGGGATAAAATAATTTTATTTTTTCGGTTTTTTCTCAACCACCTTTTTATTTTGCAACCTGCTTACAAGGTCATAGGCAATCGGACTGGCATTGAATACGGATGAATAGGTTCCGACCAAAATACCAATCAGCAAAGCAAATGTGAACCCGCGGATGATCTCACCGCCAAATAGGAATATTGCGAACAATACCAGGAGGGTGGTGCCGGAAGTATTGATGGTTCTGGCCAAAGTACTGTTGAGCGCAGCATTGATATTGACATTAAGTTCGCGTTTGTGATATAGGGTTGTGTACTCCCTGATCCGGTCGAAAATGATTACCGTGTCGTTGATGGAGTATCCGATGATTGTCAGAATTGCCGCAATAAATGCCTGGTCGATCTCCATGTTAAACGGCAATATATTATAAAACAAGGAAAATAGCCCAATGGTGATGATGGTGTCGTGAAACAACGCAATTACCCCGGCAAGTCCAAACTGCCATTTGCGGAAACGAATGGCGATATAGATAAATATTACAATAAGCGCAAATAAAACGGCCATCACTGCACGGTTTCTGATATCGTCAGCAATCGTCGGTCCGACGGTTTGCGAACTTAAAATACCGATCAATTTGTTCTCTTCTTCATTTTCTGTACTAAAATCCCTGAATGTAATATTCTGGTTCTTGTAATACGGTTTTAAACCCTGGAATAGCTTCGATTGGATAATGGAATCCACTTCCGGTTCGTTTTCATTGATCATAAATTTTGTTGTGATCTTCACCTGCTTGTCGGGGCCGAATGTTTTCACTTCCGGTACGACTTCCTGTCCGTTTTCATCAATAAAAGCCTTTGAAAGAGAATTCCTGACATCCTGTACCTTTACACCCTGATCGAAACGAACCAGGTAAGTTCTTCCTCCCGAAAAATCGACGCCATAATTTAATCCTCGAACAAACAAGGATATCAGACCGATTGTGATAACGATGGAACTTGCTATGTAAGCAATTTTTCTCATTTTCAGAAAATCAATATTTGTATTCGACAGAACATTCTGGGTAAATTTATTGGAAAAGTTAACAGTCCTGTTTTTGTTCAAAGCCCAGTTAAATACGAGTCTTGAAATAAATATAGCTGAGAATAGAGATGACAGGATACCGATGATCAGTGTAGTGGCAAAACCCTGTACCGGACCGGAACCAAATACATAAAGTACAATAGCAGTTAAAAGTGTAGTAACGTTACCGTCGATAATGGCTGAATAGGCATTTTTATAACCATCGCTAATGGCCAGCCTGATCCCTTTCCCGGCCCTCACTTCTTCCTTTACACGTTCATAAATGATCACGTTGGCATCTACCGCCATACCGAGGGTCAGTACGATACCCGCTATACCCGGTAAAGTAAGAACCGCACCGAAAGATGCCAAAACTCCGAACAGGAAAAAGATATTTGTTAGCAAAGCAAGATCGGCAATCCAACCGGCATGGTTATAATAAAATATCATATAAATCAGTACCAGGATAAATGCTATGACAAATGACCACAAACCCGAACTGACCGCTTCCTGACCTAATGATGGACCTACAACAGCTTCTTCTACTATCCTTGCCCTGGCAGGCAATTTACCGGCTTTCAGAATGTTGGCAAGATCCTGTGCTTCCTCAACCGAAAATTGTCCTGAAATAGAGGATTGTCCGTTGGGAATCTCAGAATTCACATTCGGTGCCGAATAAACATAATCATCAAGAACAATGGCTATTTGCCTGCCGACATTGTCACCTGTAACCCTTTTCCATATTTTAGCACCTTCTGCGTTCATCCCCATGGAAACCTCAACACGCCCGTTCTGGTCATAATCCTGTCTTGCATTTGTCACTACTTCACCGCCAAGTGCTGGTCTTTGTTCCCTTGGATTGGAGACTTTCAAAGCAACAAATTCCAGTACATCGGAAACTTCACCAGTATTTGGATTTTCAAAGGGGAATGCTTTCCAGGCTAGTTTTATGTCTCTGGGTAAAATATTTTTAACCTGCTTGATCATCCTGTTTACCCTTGCAGTGTCCTTGATTGCTGCATAACCAATCGTTGATGACTGAGCGGGGTAGTAACCGCCATCCTGTCCCTGTACAGTGTTGGGATTCAGGTAAGCAAACAAAGGATTTTTCTGGGCATATTGTTCGAAGCCCTTGTCATCGGTTGGTATTTCGGTTGTATCGCCTTCAAGTTGGTCGAGCAGTGAAAGTTCTGTTGTGTCGGATTTAGATTCCTGTTCGTTGGCCGCTAATGCTTCATCTTCAGGAACTGTTTCGGATACATCTGTTGAATCGGCTTCCGCCCCTTCTAATTCATCAAGGCCTGCTGCATTGAGTTCTGCCAAACGACGGTTGGCCTGTTCGAAGTACTGGTATATTTCGTTGAATTTATAGGTTTCCCAGAATTCAAGCTTGGCCGTTCCTTGTAATAGTTTTCTAACCCTTTCAGGATCCTTGATACCTGGTAATTCAACCAGAATTCTATTAGAAGAGGCAATCTTTTGAACATTGGGCTGGGCAACACCAAAACGGTCGATCCTGGTCCGAAGAATATTATAGGTACGATCGAAAGCACCGCTGGTTTCTTTTCTGATCACCCTTAATACTTCATCGTTTGATGAGCTGGCCGTAATTCCTTTATCCTTGAATTCATAGAGGAAAATCGAAGCCAGGCTGAAATTGGGATCAATTTCTTCAATGGATTCACCAAATAAGGTCACATAATCTTTCTGACTATCCTTTTGTTTTTCGTGTGCTTTTTTAAGGGCTTCCTGGAAAGTCGGGTTTTGGCTGTTTCCTGACAATCCACGGACAATATCACCCACGTTAACTTCGAGGGTAACATTCATACCTCCTTTCAGGTCAAGTCCCAGGTTGATTTCCCTTTCCTTACACTCTTTGTAGGTGTATTTTTTAAGTAAAATATTATATACTTTAATGTCTGGATTCGACATGGAGTCGAGGTAATAATTTTCCCTCGCCCTGGTAATGGAATCGATGTAATATCCTTTCAGGAGTTCATCCCCATTTGCAAGATCTTCTGCCATCTTTACCGTGACATCACTATTTGCGTAAGTACTTGCTTTCTTTTCAATCCTGGCGGTAACAAATGTAAATGAAAGTTGAAATAAACACACCAGGGCAAATAAAATGGCAAAAAATTTAATAGCTCCTCTATTTTGCATTTCTTACTGATTTATAATGTATCTACCTTATTTTTTTGAGGGTGCAAATATAGAACATCGAAATTAAATAACCAATTATATGATTAAATATAATTTTAACGCTTGCCGGGCCTCTGAGTGTGTGTTTTAAGTAGTTTAAAATCAAAGAGAAGTGATGGTTTTTGGAAGTAGGTTATTAAGAAATAATTTCAATGAGTTCAGCGGTTGAGTTTATTAAAAACGGACAAGTCGGTACTTTTTTCGAATTAATTTTGATCGGGTTCTTCAAAAAAAACCGGTTTTTAATTGTACCTGATCCATTTCCATAATTCCTTATAGGTGATTTTTTTCCCATACATCAGGATTCCTGTCCTGTAAATTTTGGCTGCGAGCCAGGTGGCTCCCAGAAAACCCAGTACCATCAGGGCCATTGAAAGATACAGGTCAAAGTAAGGCACTCCAAATGGGATGCGGATCATCATAACTACCGGCGATGTCAAAGGAAATATGGAAAGCCAGAAAGCTGCCTGCCCATCAGGATTCTCAATTAGAAAAAATGAAATAACCATCGAAAAAATGAGTGGCAGGGTAATGGGTAAAATAAATTGCTGCGTATCGGTTTCAACATCCGAAGCAGACCCAATAGCAGCAAAGAGTGCAGAGTAGATCAGGTATCCTGAAATAAAGAAAAACAGAAAGGACATGATGATTACTCCGAAATTAATTGATTTTATGGAATCGTAAACTGCGATGACCGACTCATTGACATCTGCAGATGGGGCATTTATTTCGGGCGTTCCCAGCATTTCAATCGATTTATTCTGGATTTTAAATTGGGATGAATTATAGTCCTCGATGTCTCCGGCAAATGAATACAGGAAAATTGTGACAATTGAAAAAGACAATATGATCCAGATGGCAAACTGGGTCAGTCCAACCATCGCAAGGCCAATGATCTTCCCAATCAATAGCTGAAAAGGCTTTACAGAAGAGATGATCACTTCGATAATGCGGCTTGTTTTTTCTTCGATCACTCCTCGCATCACCTGTGTTCCGTACATAAAAATGAAAAAGTAAATGAATATCCCAGAAAACAAGCCGACGATCATGCTCAATTCGGTTGATCCTTCCTTTTCTTCACCGCTTTCCTTTATTTTTACTGTAAACAGGTTGACGCTGGTTTTGATGGAAGCCAACACATCCGGGTCAATGCCCGATGCCTGCAGTTTCAGGTTTTCAATTTCTTTCCTAAGCGTGTTTCTGATGTAACCTGTAACGACAATATTTGGTTGTTTGTCAGAATAAACCACTGCCGATTGTGGCATACTCAATTCCGTTTTCGGTATATGAAGGATGGCATAAAACCCCTCGTTTCCCAGAATTTTCTTTGCGGATTCAATATCCACATTTAATATCCTGAAATTTATATTGTCTGTATTCTGGAACTTGTCGGCGTACAGGCCGGATTCATCCACAATTCCGACAAGCCTTGTTTCACCCTCCATCTGGGCAATATAAAACCTGATAATGATAATCCCTGCGATGAGCAACGGCCCAAGTATCGTCATGATGATAAACGACTTCTTTTTAACCCTCGTCAGGTATTCCCTCAATATGATGAGCCGTATTTTATTCATTCGCGGGCTGATTTTTTTTATTGGTTTCGTTTACTGCCGAAATGAAAATATCGTTTACACTTGGTAAAATTTCATTGAACGAACGGATCGTACAAATGGGAATCAATTCCTCAAGCAATTTATTTTGATCGACCCCCTTTCTGATCCTGATCTTAGCCTTCAGGTATCCGTCAACCTGAATATTTTCAATAACCTCAAATTTTTTTCCTAAAACCTGTCCGATGTCCTTTTTCACTTCATCACAGGTGATCTCAAAAGTGTTTGATTTATAGTTGTTTTTAATATCGACGACCTTGCCTTCGAGTATCTTTTTCGATTTGTTTATCAAGGCGATCTGATCGCACAGTTCTTCCACAGAGGCCATGTTATGTGTACTGAAAATTATGGTGGCTCCTTTTGTTTTCAGGTCGAGGATTTCATCTTTCAATAAGTTGACATTGATGGGGTCAAAACCACTGAATGGTTCGTCGAATATAAGTAATTCAGGCTCATGAATAACGGTGACGATAAACTGTACCTTTTGCTGCATTCCCTTTGAAAGTTCCTCGATCCGTTTATTCCACCACGGCTGGATTTCGAATTTTTCGAACCAGATCCGAAGTTTTTTAATGGCATCCTGTTTAGTGAGGCCTTTAAGCTGAGCCAGGTATACGGCCTGCTCACCGACCTTCATTTTTTTGTATAATCCGCGTTCTTCAGGCAGGTACCCGATTTTATAAATGTCGTCGGGTTTGAGTTTTTGGTTGTTGAAAAAAAGGTTTCCTGAGTCAGGTGCCAGGATTTGGTTGATGATGCGGATAAGGGTGGTTTTACCGGCCCCATTAGGGCCCAATAATCCGAAGATGCTTTGTTTTGAGATAATAATACTGACACTGTCCAACGCTTTGTGCCCTGCAAATTGCTTGGTAATATTTTGAGCTTCAAACAAAGCATTCATGAATAGGCAGTTTAAACGGCAAAAATAGTTTATAATTTATTACTGGTGAATGATTATAGAAAAGCCCCACCCGATAAGCTGGCCATTATTGTGTAAAATATTCCCTCATCCTGGAAAAGAAGCTCTTGTCCCTGCCTGTTGGACTGGGGATAAAATTTTCCGATTTGCCCAATTTTTCAAGAATTTCCCTTTCTTCCCGTGTAAGGTTTTTTGGTGTCCAGATATTTATATTGATTAGCAAATCGCCGGTCCCATAGGAGTTGATCGATGGCAGGCCTTTGCCTTTCAAACGTAACACTTTGCCGGCCTGTGTGCCGGGAGCAATTTTGATCCTTGCCTTTCCATCAAGGGTTGGCACATCGAGAGAAGTACCCAGGGTGGCTTCGGAAAAACTTACGTAAGCGTCGTGCAACAAGTTGGTTCCGTCGCGGTCAAATAATTCGTGTTCGGCCTCTTCTACCATGATAATCAAGTCACCGGGCACGCCTCCACGCGCACCGGCATTGCCCTTGCCACTCATGGAAAGTTGCATGCCATTTTCAACGCCTGCAGGAATTTTCATGCTGATGACTTCTTCACCCTTTACGATCCCATCGCCCATACAAACCGGGCATTTGTTGACGATCACCTGGCCTTCGCCACCGCAAGCCGGGCAGGTGGAAGAGGTTTGCATCTGTCCCAGGAAAGTGTTGGTAATCCGGGTTACCTGCCCGGTACCATGACAGGTTGAGCAGGTTGAATAGGAAGTTCCGCCTTTGGAGCCTGAACCCTGGCAGGAATTACAAGAAATATATTTATTGACTTTGATTTTCTTTTCAACTCCATGCGCAATTTCTTCAAGAGTAAGCTTTACCTTAACACGCAGGTTCGAACCCCTGTTAACCCTTCTTCTTCTCTGCTGCGTACCGCCAAAACCTCCAAACCCGCCAAAAGCGCCTCCGAATGCATCCCCAAAAATATCGCCGAACTGGCTGAAAATATCATCCATCGACATGTGGAATCCATTCTGGCCAGCAGCACCACCTATACCTGCGTGGCCATACCTGTCGTAGCGTTGCCTTTTTTCAGCATTGCTAAGGACCTCATATGCTTCGGCTGCTTCCTTGAATTTTTCTTCGGCTTCCTTGTCACCGGGGTTTTTATCGGGATGATATTTCAAAGCCATCTGGCGGTAAGCTTTTTTTATCTCACTATCAGTTGCTCCCTTTGAAACACCCAATACTTCGTAGTAATCTCTTTTCGACATGAATAATCTGCTGGATTAATATTCTAAATATTATTATTGGCCTATGACCACTTTTGTATAACGAATTACCTTGTCGTTTAACATATATCCCTTTTCAATTTCATCCATGATCTTACCTTTCATTTCTTCTGAAGTAGCCGGAATATAGGTTATGGCTTCATGATAATCCGTATTGAACACTTCCCCAATTGCAGTTATCGGTTTTAGCCCCTTTTTTTCAAGTATTCCCTTTAATTTATTCAGGATCAGGTTCACACCTTCCTTCACAGGTTCGCAATTTTCAATATCCTGGGACGATTTAATAGCTCTTTCAAAATCGTCAAGGACAGGAAGCAATTCAGAAATGACCTCTTCCGAAGCCATCTTGCTGTATTCAAGCTTTTCCCTGATTGTACGTTTTCTGAAATTATCAAATTCCGAGTAAAGCCGCAGATATTTATCGTTCAGATCATCAATTTTTTGCTGTAATTCCGCTTCTTTTAAGAGGCTATCCTGTGACCCGGATTCTTTTAATTCATCTGTTGAATCTTTAACGGTAGCTGTCGTATCCTTTATTTCCTGGTGTTCTTGTTTTATACTATCCTGCCTTTTTTTCATATTTACTTTATTCTTTCGTCTACTTCCTTTTTTTGCCATATTAATTCACTATTTTAAACAATTTAACCCGATTGCGTTTTACAAATAATTTGCCATAGCTAAAATCAGGACAATGTGTCAGAGATATTGAACTAAACTATTTTATGCACTGTCAAGTCAGATAGGAAAATAAAAAAAGCCCCGGACAAAACCGGGGCATCTTTTGAAATTTTAAATTTTATTGATTGATCCTCATCTTATAAAAGGATCTGTAAACGAATACCAAAGCAATCACAAGGAATACAATTCCAACATAATGAGCAGCTGCCCTGAAATGTTCGGCGAGGGCAATTTCCATTGCCAGCAAACCGAACAAAGTTGTAAACTTGATGATCGGGTTCAGGGAAACAGATGAGGTATCCTTGAATGGGTCTCCGACCGTATCACCAACAACCGATGCAGCATGCAGGTCGGTACCTTTTTCTTTCATATCTACTTCAATCACTTTCTTGGCGTTATCCCATGCACCGCCTGCATTGGCCATAAACACTGCCTGGAATAAACCAAAAAAAGCAATGGAGATCAGGTAACTTACGAACAATGAAACGGGTGCTACGGAGGTGGTGGGTGACGAGAGGAAGGCAAATGCCAATGCAAACGAGAAAATTGCGATAAAAATGTTCCACATCCCTTTTTGTGCATAAACCGTACAAATTTGTACTACCTGTTTTGATTTGGAAACGTCAGCCTTTTTTGGTGCATTGGGATCAAGGTTAATATTCTTTTTGATGAAATCAACTGCTCTTCCGGCACCGGTTGTAACAGCCTGAATGGAAGCCCCGGTAAACCAGTAAATCACTGCACCGCCAAGCAAGAATCCCAAAATTGAATAAGGATTCAGGAGGTTCAGTATCTGTTCGGGATCTACGCCTAAAGTACTTTTGATAACCAGAATGAGGGAGAAAATCATGGTGGTTGCTCCAACTACTGCCGTACCTATTAATACCGGTTTAGCTGTGGCTTTGAATGTATTTCCGGCCCCGTCATTGGCTTCGAGATAGTACTTTGATTTTTCAAAATCAGGTGTAAAACCGAAATCCCTCTCAATTTCCTTGATTTTTTCTTCCTTATTTTCTTCAATCAACGAAAGTTCATAAATTGATTGTGCATTATCGGTTACAGGGCCATAACTGTCAACAGCAATGGTAACAGGACCCATTCCAAGCATACCGAAAGCTACCAGGCCAAAAGCAAAAATAGAAGGATAGATCATATATTCGCTTAATCCGAAAGTGCTGGCATAATATGCAATGAACATAAGTACGAAAAACACCAAACCCATCCAGAAAGCACTAAAGTTTCCAGCTACTAAACCTGACAGTATATTCAGGGAAGCCCCTCCTTTTTTCGAGGCTTCAACCACCT
Organism: Bacteroidales bacterium; assembly: GCA_016933115.1. GTDB lineage: Bacteria > Bacteroidota > Bacteroidia > Bacteroidales > JAADJA01 > JAADJA01. The sequence continues at coordinate 13,890 of JAFGBL010000181.1, forward strand.
CGTTAACATGGGTTGATTTCGGGCTTGTAAAGATTTTAGTAAACTCCGGAATTATGGCGGCACCTAGTGTTCCTGCACTGATGATCACCGATAGAATTATCCAAAGGTTATTGGGCAAATTTCCAACGATAAAATAACTGGCAATAAAAGTAACGATGATTGATAAAATGGAAGTTATCCAAACAAGTGATGTCAGCGGCTTTTCAAAATCAATGTCGTCTGCATGCTGATACCTGGCTTTCGCTAACAGTCCGTTAATCCAATAGGCTGTGATTGAAGTTACGATCATAAGTATCCTCATTACAAAAATCCAGGTCAAAAGCTGGGTTTGGATTTCGATGTAATTATCAACGGTTTGGCTTGTAATGGCCAGCAGAATGAATGAAATCAATGCAACGCCGGTTACCCCGTAAGTCTCAAATCCGTCAGCGGTTGGTCCTACACTATCGCCGGCATTGTCTCCAACACAGTCGGCAATGGTTCCCGGGTTTCTGGGGTCATCTTCTCCGATTTTGAATATCACTTTCATCAGGTCGGAACCGATGTCGGCAATTTTGGTAAAAATCCCTCCGGCTATCCTCAGGGCTGAAGCTCCAAGCGATTCGCCAATGGCAAATCCGATAAAACTGGCGCCAGCATAATGGCCGGGAACGAACATTAAAATGATGAGCATCATGATCAGTTCGAGTGAGATCAATACAACGCCAATACTCATACCGGCGGTTAGAGGAATGTTCAACAGTTTGATCGGTTTCCGCTCCAGTGAGGCAAATGCCATCCTTGAATTAGCAAGGGTATTCATTCTGATTCCAAACCATGCAACACTGTATGAACCAAGGATACCAATGACGGTCCAACCTAAAATCATTAACACTCCTCCAATCCCGAAATGTGCATCGGACAGCCAGCCAAAATAAAATGCAACTGCCGCCCCAATAAAAAGAAATAGAATGGCCAGAAACTTTCCTTGCTGGATCAGGTAAGTCTTTCCTGTTTCATAAATTACATGGGCCACATCAAGCATCGATTGATGCGACCTGATCTTTTTTACTTTCAAAAATTGAAACAAACCGAAAACAAAGCCAAGTACCGTGATCAGAAAACCCCAATATAAAATGGTCTGATCCTTGATGATTGCCGGAATCACCAAATCGGCTTCACTTGCGAATGTAAGAAAAGGAATGGACAAAATTCCAAAAAGTGTCAATAATCGTTTCATATCTAAGATTTTAGTTTTTAAAAATTGGTCGCTAAAATAGTAAGTATTTTTAATAGTACAATAGTATTCATACATTGGTAGTTTAATTCCTTGTGGAACCGAAAAATCATATAAACCTTTCGGCAAAGGGAGTTGAGCTGTTTTGGATCATTTGATGTGTTAATATTTTTTGATATTTATTGTCAAATTCAAAACGGCTATGCAAAATAATTAATACTTTTATCTACTTTTTGAACAGCAGATTTTACGGGATGGAGAAAATAAAACTGGAAATTGTTGGAATGTCATACAGTCAATCGCAGAGTGGTGCCTATGCTTTGATTTTAAGTGAAGTATCCGGTAAGCGGAGGTTACCAATCATCATCGGAGGATTTGAAGCGCAGGCCATTGCCATTGAGCTTGAAAAGATGAAACCGTCAAGGCCGCTTACGCACGACCTTTTTAAAAGTTTTGCCGAAACTTTCCATGTAACCATCAAGGAAGTAATTATCAATAAATTTATCGAAGGGGTTTTTCATGCCGAAATGGTCTGCCTTGATGGTAAGGATGAATTCCGGATCGACGCCCGTACTTCGGATGCGGTTGCCTTAGCGCTCAGGTTCCATTGCCCGATTTTTACTTACGAAAAGATCATGTCTGCCGCAGGAATTGAAGTTGAGGAAAAACAGGTACCCGAAAAGAAAAAATCCACAAAAAAAGAAGAAAAGGAACAAAGTGTTTACGACCAGTATACCACAGCCGAGCTGAAGGATTTGCTTCAAAAGTCGGTTGATAAGGAGGAGTATGAAAAAGCCTCCCGCATCAGGGACGAAATCAATAAACGAAAAAAAAGTAAAAAATAATCTACACCGCCAGGGAAACAATATTCAGGTTTGTTTCCTTTTTTTAATCTGACAGGAATATGAAATTTAAATGGGTCTTTTTGCTGTTCTTCCTTGCAATTGTCGCTTCCGGATTATTTTCATTTAACATCAATGCTCAAAGCGACTCAGGTGCTGTTCAGTCTGATACTATTTCCGTCAGTCAGCAAGATGATGAATCCATTGTGCCCGGAGAAGATTCGGTTAATCAAACAACGGAACAGACGCGAGCGGCCAGGTCAAATTTGCTGCTGTCACGCGATAAAACCCGGGAGGATTTTTCCATTTTAACTATTCTGCGTGGGATTTTGGGAATGTTGGTGCTGGTTGCGATTTGTTATGTTTTCAGTTCGAACCGTAAAGCCATTTCCTGGAAAGTTGTTATTACAGGACTTGCACTTCAGGTTTTGCTCGCATTGGGAGTTCTATACGTCCCGTTTATTCAGAGCTTTTTCGAGTTCGGTGGAAAGTTGTTTGTAAAGATCCTGGATTTTACGCAAGCCGGTGTCGATTTTCTTTTCAAATCGATGGTGACCGGAAAAATTGAAATCGGATTGATCAATTTTGTGGTCAAAATCCTGCCGACTATTATTTTCTTTTCAGCACTAACCAGTCTGCTGTTTTACCTGGGAATCATACAAAAAATCGTTTATGCCCTGGCATGGATTATGTCGAAACTGATGAAATTATCGGGGGCAGAAAGTTTATCGGTAGCTGGCAATATTTTCCTGGGTCAAACCGAATCGCCGCTAATGATCAAGGAATATTTGCCCAAGATGAATAAATCGGAGATGTTGCTCGTGATGATGGGCGGAATGGCCACTATGGCCGGCGGTGTGCTGGCTGTTTATATCGATTTCCTGGGGGGTGACGATCCGGTTCAGAAATTGCTTTTTGCCAAACACCTGCTCACTGCTTCGGTAATGGCTGCTCCCGGTGCAATTGTCGTATCAAAGATCCTGGTTCCCCAAACCGAAGATATTGACAAAACCATGAAGGTTTCGAAAGAAAATGTAGGCAGCAATATGCTGGATGCCATATCCAACGGAACCACGCAGGGATTAAGGCTTGCCGCCAATGTTGCAGCCATGTTACTGGTTTTTATCGCTTTTATAGCCCTCTTTAATTTTATTGCACTCAAAATAGGGCAGTGGACCAATCTGAATGAACTCATTACCACAGCCACCGACGGACGTTACACCGAATTGAACCTGCAGTTTATCCTGGGTTATACATTTGCACCCCTCATGTGGCTCATTGGTATTCCTGGGAGTGATATCACCATGGTCGGCCGGTTGCTCGGTGAAAAGATCATCATGACGGAATTTATAGGTTATGTGAGCCTGTCGCAATTAAAAGCAGACGGTTTACTCGATCCCAAATCCATCATCATGGCAACCTACATGCTTTGCGGATTTGCCAATTTTGCAAGCATCGGCATCCAGATTGGCGGGATCGGATCGTTGGCGCCCAATCAACGGGTATTGCTTTCACGGTACGGAATGCGGGCATTGCTGGGTGGGACGATTGCAGCCTTGCTTTCGGCTACGATTGTGGGGATGATTTTGGGTTAGGAATTCAATATTAAATCTCGCATTAATAAATTACCGGAAGGAAATATTGGAGATATTATCAAATGGTATCAATGGATCAGTATCTGGCTTTTCATAATTTGATTTTACTTTTACAAATATAGCGGAAATATCGCAGTTTTAATAATCCGATAACTTGAAGTCGTCGGAGGAGTTTTAAAGGCTGTTTTTGGCCTTTTACGGCCTGTCAGGTTATCCAGCTTTCAGCCAGGATTCAATCTGACAGGTTTTTGCTGCTATTATATTTAATTTTATGGTGTTGTAAATTTAATACTTTTTGTCGTTGCCAGAAATATTTATCCGGGGACAAGGCCACCGGCCAGGACAGGCCGCGTTAATATTATCAATTACTTACATAGTCCAACGCACACCCTTCGAGGCTGCGCACCTCAGTGTGTCCCGCCGCTTTTGATGTTTTATTTAAAATGAATGTTTCTTTTTTTGTCTTTCTGAGTCTCGCTGGAGTGTGACGAAGAATCTAATGACTGCTTTTTTATTGTAAATACAGATGCTTCGCATAGCTCAGCATGACAAACAATCTTGTTTGGGTTTCACCACCTTAATTTTATTATCTTACAACAATTTTTGCACTTCCAACTACTCCGCCAGAAAACTCGACAACCAAAAAATAAATCCCGTGGGTCCAGCCTTCAGCATTAAAAGTACAGGTGTCTGCTCCGTCCGGAACCTTCATCACCTCCATCTTAATCCCTTGTGAATTGTAAACCCGTATTATTTTTTCTCCTTGAACACAGAACTCATAACACTGAACACTGAACTCCCCTTTCGTTGGATTCGGCCAAACCTTAAGTTCACTTCCCATACCCACAGACCACTCAAACACCTCCGTTCCCGTTGCACAACCCGGCGTATCACAACCCATACTGTCCAGTTTTATTACCCACATGTTGGACTGGGTAAAAACCTCATTTGATTGACCTATGCCTACAAAACCATTATCTGATGCTTCAGATACGTCATAAATGTAGTTTTTATCATTTAGATCGTTGAAATGGTTGTAATCCCTGAACCAGATACTATCACCGTTTTGATCAAATTTATAAATCCAACCGGGGTAATATACAAAAGGAATAGTTGAGTCAATAACTTCCGACCATCCATTGGCGATATAATTGTTATCTCCTATTTCCCTGAAATTTTTCATGTAGTATCCATATCTGATTTCTCCAGCTTTTTTATCCCAGATTATTTCACCATTTTCATCTATTTTTAAAATATATATCCTGCCTGCACGGGCTTCAGGTGTCCAAATATATTCCCCATAAACCGTAGCCACCAAATAATTTCCATCACCGGCCAGGGCTACAAAGGCCATGTCATCGTCCACATCGGGGTTACCGTAATACCTGGTCCATTCCTCATTGCCCAGGCTGTCGGTTTTGATCACCATCGCATCCAGACTGTGGTATAGGCCCGGCTTCCAGAAAAACCCTCCCACCAGGTAACCCCCATCAGGGGTTTGGATTAGGTTTGTAGCATGTTCTGCCCATTCATCTCCATACGTTTGATGCCATAAGTAATTGCCTTCTTCATCTGTCCTTAATAATAAAGCATCTGAGAATTCATTGGGGTTATACCAATTCCAACCTACTATCAAATAACCGTCATTTGAAATAAAAGAATTTACTATAACATTTTTATATTCCGGAGCATAATATCGTGACCAAACTGTATCTAGACCAATATCCAGTTTCAATAATCTGCCATAAGTTACTCCGTCATAATTCGAATGAAATGCAATGCAGTAGCCATTATCCGGTAATATTTTCATAGCTCCACCAACATTTCCCGGAAAATATTCATTTCCCGGTTCACTAAATTCTATCCAGGTATTAAAATTACCTGTATAGTCCAATCTAAAAAAAACCAATTGCTGAGGAATTGATATATCCCAATTTGAACAATAACCTACATATTCATTCCCATTGTCAATTATAGTATATCCTTGTGTATCAAATCCATTTTTATTAAATACTTTATTGAAATAAACCGGTTCCTGGCTATAGGTATATTGAGTCAAGATTAGGCAGATATAGATTAGAATCCGGTTCATTTTACAAATATAGCAAAGGAAACCGGAATATTTATCCGGTTTCCTTTAATTAATTTTACCTGTTGACAGAAAGTTTTTCCGTCTCCAGTATTTCACCCCGGTATTTTACCTGAAACAGGTAGATCCCTGTTTTCATTTGAATTTTTTACCGGACACTAATGATTTATAAACCATGTACCCAATTAAGAAATACCAATTTTAAATTTTGATTCACCAATCCTATAAGTTCATTTAATATCTTATATAAAGTTTTGCAAAATGCACTTGATATTAATTTTAATTTTGTCGCGTTTGAAATTTTCAAATCATGCAGCAATACCTCGATTTACTTCAGTACGTTTTGGATCACGGCGTTGAAAAACAAGACCGGACGGGCACCGGGACCATCAGCGTTTTCGGTTACCAGATGCGCTTCGACCTGTCAAAGGGTTTCCCGGTTCTTACTACCAAAAAACTGCACTTGCGATCCATCATCCATGAATTGTTATGGTTTTTGAAAGGCGATACCAATATAAAATACCTGAATGAAAACAATGTGACGATATGGGATGAGTGGGCCGATGAAAACGGCAACCTCGGACCGATATACGGCGCCCAGTGGCGCAACTGGAATGGGGATGGGATAGATCAGATATCGGATGTGATACACCTCATCAAAGCCAATCCCGACAGCCGGCGCATGATCGTTGTGGCCTGGAATCCCAGTGTGTTGCCGCTTCCGGGAAAATTGTTTGCCGAAAATGTGGCTTTGGGAAGAGCAGCATTGCCGCCTTGCCATGCCTTTTTCCAGTTTTACGTGGCCGACGGCAAACTCTCCTGCCAGATGTACCAGCGAAGTTGCGATATTTTCCTGGGAGTTCCGTTCAATATTGCCTCATACGCTCTGCTAACCCTGATGATGGCGCAGGTAACCGGCCTTCAGCCGGGTGATTTTGTCCATACCCTCGGCGATGCCCATATTTATCTGAACCACATCGAACAATGCAGGTTGCAGCTGACCCGTGACCCTTATCCGTTGCCCAAAATGAAAATCAATCCTGAAGTAAAAAGTATCTTTGATTTTAAGTTTGAGGATTTTGAGTTGGAAGGATACCGGTCGCATCCACATATTAAGGGGGAGATTTCGGTTTGATGGTTGAATTGGTTGAATCGGGGAATTGGGAAATTGGCCGAATCGGTTAAATTGGTTTTGATTTAAAAGAAATTTATACCATCAATTATAATAACTATCGCGAAATAGAAAACTTCAATTAACCTTAAAATAAAAATTATGGAAAGACAGGATCTTGATAGTTTGGAAATCTATCAATTAAGTCTGGATATTGCCGATGAAATTTGGGATATTGTTATTCAGTGGGACCATTTTGCTAAAAATGCCATCGGTTATCAAATTGTAAAAGCATCGGATTCTATTGCTGCAAATATTTCAGAAGGTTACGGAAGGTATTTCTATAAAGAAAACAGGCAATTTTGTTTTATAGCAAGAGGATCGCTTTATGAAACCCGGACTTTCCTGAAAAAACCCCATCGAAGAAACCTGGTAACATTAGAGAAATTTGATAAACTTAGTTCCGATCTCGACATTCTTGTCAAAAAACTAAATGCATACATCAAATACATTGAATCCAAAATGAATACTAAAAGAGTTGTCTGATTTTTTATTATCCACTGATTCCACTGATTCAACTGATTCAACTGATTCAACCATTTTAACCAATTCAACAAAAATGAACATTTCCATCATCGTAGCAGTCGCAAAAAATAATGCCATAGGAAAGGACAACAAGCTTCTGTGGCATCTTTCAGAGGATTTGAAAAGGTTCAAAAAACTAACTACCGGGCATACCATTGTCATGGGAAAAAATACCTATTATTCATTGCCTAACAGGCCATTGCCCAATCGCCGTCACATTATCCTTACCGATATTCCCGGTGAGCAAATTGATGGCTGCATCATGGCTTATTCCATTGAAGATGCCATTTCGAAAATGGATCGGGATGAGGAAAACTTCATTATTGGCGGAGCGTCAATTTACCGGCAGTTTTTATCTTATGCGAATAAGTTATACATCACCTGGGTCCATCATGAATTTGAAGCCGATACATTTTTCCCCGAGTTGGATAAAGCTGAATGGAAGATCATGTCAAAAGAGGATTTTCCCAATCCTGATGAAAAAAATCCCTACCCGTATACTTACGTCATTTATGAACGTAGTAAATAAAATCCGTGAAATTTCTAAGTGACTGTTTAAAATTTGTTTGTTTATTGTGCAGTTCGAAAGTTTTGCAATAACCTTTTTTCCACTTTAAATATTTTTAGATTGCTTAAC
>JAFGBL010000182.1 GCA_016933115.1 Bacteroidales bacterium
CCTTCATATCTTTCAATTTCATTCAGATTGAGTGAAGCTTTTTTGCTGAACAGTGTCTGCATGGTGGCATGATCGAAAGGCTGCAGCAGGATTTCATTACCCGGATTACCCGGAAAATCCACATACACGGTTTGATTACGCTCGGTTGTCGTAATCACGTGATTGGGTGCAATAATCAGGGTGGGTTCCGGAATAGGAGCATTCAGAAACGAATAAACGGCTTCTGTTTTTCCTTCAAACAAATGGGTACCTCCAAAGTAATCTTCCTCAAAAAAGTTGCCGGCAGGAAAGCCTACAAAAGAAGCAAACAGGTTCTGAGGGTAAGTTTCCTGCCAGGTATCTGAATCCACCCGGGCCAGCAAAGGAATATCAATCTGGGCGTCTTTCAGATCTTCATGTTCGGCCATCAGTGTGATGTCGGCCGTTTCTCTCCCGCCATTAACTTTCACTGTTCCTACCCCATTGACCATCGTGACTTCTGAGCTGGCGAGCGAGGCGTATTTTTTTGATTCATCGCTGAGACGCACATTGATTTTTTTGTTGAAATTTGTACTGGGAAGTCCGAAATCATTGGCAGCGATTATTTGGACTTGTTTTTGGGTACCGATAGGAATGTATGGGTCTGAATGGATCAGAATCTGTGTGGCTGGGGCGGCAGTGGGTTCAATAATGGTTTGTCCGGTAATATAAGGGTCTTTGCTGGTAAGCGTAATAGACTCTTTGCCGGGGGCCGGGAGGAATTTAATAGTGCCCCTTCCGTTGGTTAACCGGAGCTGGCCGTTGTTTTCAAAACCGCCGTCGGCGGGCTGGAGCGGCGCCAACTGAATAGTATCGTTGATGTTGGTGATGGCACCGCCGTTTGGATTTTTGAGGGCCACAGAAATAGTGAATTCCGAACGACCGTTTCGGATTTCCTCCTGAGTGTCCCAGTCCATGTCAATGTGATCAAAAACATCAATTTCAAAACTGCGTGTTTTATCAGGCAGGCCTTCCATGCTGATCGTCAGATTGCTGGATCCCGTTCGTCTTGCGGTGAAATCAATGCCCCGTTCACCGGTATAAATATATATATCGTTGTCAGAAAATTCTCCAATGGTAGCATTGGTCAGTTCAAAGTGAACGGGCATATCAATGTAGCCGAGCACCGGTTCACCCCGTTCATTCAGCGCGCTTACCGTAATTCGTTCTTCCTGCTGGACTTCCTGGTTAGCCACCAGACTTTTTCGTTTCATGCTCACGTTGAAGTCGGAAGCTGTCGATAAAAGTTCATCAAAAATATCTCCTTCCTCCTCTTCCTCTTCAGGCGGAATGGGGGCAGAGGTACAAGCGTTACTTAACTGAAAGAGTTCTTCGGCAGGCAGAATTTCTTCATTGATCCAACATTGCAGGGCATCGAACCATTCCCAAATTTCTACGCCAGAAGGGTCACCACACAAGTAATGACCTTCATCGGTAGCCGCTCCGCCTTCCTCCTCCGCTTCTCCTAACGCGGGTCCTGCTGTTCCGGTACCCAAATCAACCTCTTCCTCTTCCTCTTCCACTGCTCCCTCAATGGACGGAGCCCGCTTAAGCATGGCCCGGTTCAGCCCGAACTGATAACCGCGGGTATCACCATCTGCCACAATATGAAGCACTTCATAACCATCCGGTTTGTTTTGAGGTGATTTTTTGGGAATGTAGTAGGGGCTGGGCATAAAACTGTCCCGGTCTACATATTTAGGAATAATTTCAGCTAATTTTTGATCGATGCTGGACGCTTTCCAGATAATCGGTTCAATGAGTTCGGGTCTTTGCGTGTAAAAATCATTAAAAAGATTACTTTGGACGCCTGTTGCCTGACTGAGTTCGTTTTGCTTCGAATTGAATTTTAAAATGAGCGAACGGGTAACCTCGTTGGCATTATTGCCTGTGATTCTGAATAGATTTAAATAGTTGATTGCTTTTCGAACCCCATTGTGAACAAAGGATATATAACGAATTCCGTCCGCGGGGGTACTGGGAGTGGTGATGGCCGGTAAATTGACAGCCCCTGTTGTCGGATCGACACGCGGTTCCCCGATATGCTTAATGGCTCTTATGGTTTCGTTGGTCGGTTCCACGTGTGAGTACGTTGTGTCAACGGGTTTTGACTGAGTGGAAACACTGATTTGTATTTCCACATCTTCCTCAGGTGTGTAAGTCAATCCTTCTCCGGTAGCGATGAGTTGTTTAATGACAAAGGATCCTTTGTTCAGCGTTTCCGCATCGACATCCTCACCTCCAAGCATGGTGTAAACTTCGTCAATAACTTCTTCGAGCGATTGACTGAAGGCGACATCCGGCACAAAACCATCCGCCGCAGAAGAATCATATTGATCTTCGTCCAGTAATCTGAATGTCATGTTTGAAACATCACAGCGGGTGGCGGAATTTGTTTCCTGCCCCTCCGGTACTTCAATCGCACCCAGGATGTCATAAATCGAAGCCTCTGCTTTTTCCGGGACACATTTGTTGGGATGCCGTCCGGTTTGTGGTAGAGGGATAGCATTATCAAAAACGCAGCCTGCGTATGTTTCGTAGGCAGAATCTTCTTCAATATCCCAGTCTTCATCACGATCCGGGTTGGTGAGTTGAGTGGCCGGATTATACATTCGGTTGGCGCGTACTAATACTGAATTGTTTTCAAGAACGGATTGATTGTCTTGTTTCCGCTGTCCCACTTCAATACCGCATTGTGAGGCGTTGGTGATGTTACTGGCCCTCTGGCCGTCAAAATAACTGTAAAAATTAAAGGTATTGTTATCCACCTGCAGATCCAGGATTTTTAGTTTTATGTTTAACCTGGCCAGTGTTGTTATGTTTTCCTGTCTTGAATTTGTGCTCAGATTATTGGTAATAAGATCATTGATTTCTTTTTCCAGTACCAGCTGTTGCCTCTTCAGATAGTTTTTGGCAAATTCGTCGCGCATGGTAATCAGTGATTCGGGCGAATCCACCTCTGCCGGCGTCCAACGGCCGGTTGCCCCGATCATGTCATTGATTCCGCTACGATAAATGTTCAATGCCTGAGCAAAATTATAGGCATATTTTTTGAAGATTGTTTCGGTGTAAGCGTCATAAAAGGTATTAATCGTTTCTTCGTCCATGATCGGAGTATCAGGACTTCCCATATCTGCACTTACTTCATCGATTATTTCTTTTAGCAGATGTTTGTTATAGCGGTACATAATGAATTCCTCCATGTATTTCAGATAGCGCAGATAATTCTTATAATCCATATAATTCATCTGCTTCTCCATTTCAGGGAAATTGGCATACAAAATCCTTTTTTCAAAATCGGTGTAATCTAAATTGCCGCTCGTGTATTCATAATTCTTGTCAAAATATTCAATGAGCTGTGCCTTGGCTTTATTCGGGTCTTTGCCTGGAGGAACAATCACTCCGTGCCATACCTCTGGTGTCGGTGCGCTGACTGCATCATTTTTCAAAAAGCGGCCTGATGTATGGTCAAAAATATATGCTTTTCGGTAAAAATCTGTGTAGGGATAAAGACTGGGGCTGGCAAGTCCATTATTTTCATGAACGACCGGGATGGGTACATTCCCAATGATAATAACACCAGTCAGCTGGTTATCATCTTCTTTGGTGGGATTGTTGTTGAAGGGATTGCCATCGATTAAATCTGTATCAATTCCTTCAAAATAAAGTTTTTCCAGGATACTGGCGATCCGGAAAGTCGATTCATTGCTATTGACTTCCATGATAAAGGCTTTGGAATGAGGAATCCTTTGCTGGACACTGTCAGCATACGTCATGATACGGCTGCGCAAATCGAAGTCGTCCAAAAGATTTTCCTCAACCAATAGGGTGATCAGCCCCAGTTGATCACGGTCTTTTTCAGGCGGATTCTCCAGCTCGAAAACCGGTTCATCTGTCTCTGCCAGGGCTCTTTGGATAATGTATTTTTGTATAGGCAAATAGCCCAGGTGATTCCCTATAAAAATGAGTGTGAGAAGACCGGCAATGAAACGATTAATTTTTGTTATTGTTTGATTGAATAATTTTTGTCTGTTTTTAGCGTATAATTCGGGCATAATACACCATCATTCATTCTACCAAAATAGCCCTTTATCACCAAAAAGAAATCCCTTATAATTTGCCCGTTGTAAGAAAGCACTCACGAAAACAAAATTTGGGCGGTTCGCTAAGCCTCCCAAACCATATCAAATTAAATTAGATCAGATGGGCGGTTAGCTCAGTTGGCTAGAGCGCATGATTGACGTTCATGAGGTCAGAGGTTCGACCCCTCTACCGCCCACCATTTGGTACTTTTGGCCATTTTTGCATAAAACTTGTCTTTTTTTAATAAATCTGTTACAATTTAGTTCCAAAGTTGTCCCTCGGGAAACAAAAAAGAAATTAGTCATAAATTTTTAGTTTTTATGTCGTCTCTTTTCAGTTTCAAGGGGATCAAAAAAATTGCCGCCAGAAGGAAGTTGCATATTGGTGTCAACAAACCTTTCAAAAAGGGTCTTTTGAAGCATATAAGGGGAACGCAGGATTGCATGAGGGCATCGCAAAATATGTACCAGAATTTAGTTGAATTGGCCCACGAAGGTATTACGATGGCTGATCCTTATGACAACCTGACTTACATCAATAAACAGTTTGCTAAAAGCCTTGGTTATAAAGTGGATGAGCTCGTTGGCCGCAATTTGACCACTCTTTCCACAAAAGATACTGCCGCCAGGATGCGAAAGGGGACGGAAAAGCGGAAAAAAGGATTAAAATCCCGGTACGAAGTGACTCTATATCACCGTGATGGGAATAAAAAACACTTTATGCTTTCCACGAGCCCTATATTCGGATCCAATCGTGAATTTTTGGGATCTATGGGGGTGTATGCTGATGTGACTGAGAAAAAAATTATAGAAATCAAGCTGGAAAAGAAGGTCAAGCAGATTGATACGCTTTATCGGGTTTATGTCCATGCGCGTATGGTTAAAACCTTCAATAGGGTTTTAAGCGGTATTGCTCAGGAAGTGGTTCAGGCGTTTCCCTATAACGAATATGTTCATTCAAAATTGTTTTTTGACCATAAAACTTACTGTTACCCGAGTGCGATTGACCGTTTTCATCACAAAATAGAAACCC
>JAFGBL010000183.1 GCA_016933115.1 Bacteroidales bacterium
AAAATTATCCGTATGAGAATTACCGAAAGGATCGCACAACAAGGAAGGTAATCCGGTCAACTTTCGGTTGGTTTGGGTTTACAAAATTCCGCCCACGTTATCCTGTTTTTATATCTTTGCAACTCATTAAAATTAAAATAAATATATTATGAATCCCAACCACTTTTGCGTCATCATGGCGGGGGGCATCGGCGCCCGGTTCTGGCCCATGAGCCGTACATCGCATCCTAAGCAATTCATCGATATACTGGGAACGGGACAAACCCTTATTCAGCAAACATTTGAACGATTCCTGAAAGTGTGTCCCAAAGAAAATATATACATCGTTACCAATGATAGTTATAAGCAGTTGATCCTTGACCAATTGGATGGTATTTACGAACACCAGGTGCTGTGTGAGCCACTTCGTCGTAATACGGCGCCTGCCATAGCCCTGGCCGCATATAAGATTCGTTCCATCAATCCCGATGCAGTGATGGTTGTTGCACCATCCGACCACATCATCCTCAAGGAGGACATTTTTACCAACGTTATTTTATCAGCATTGAATGCTGCTGAAAAAAATGACTGGCTGCTGACCCTCGGTATCACTCCATCACGACCGGACACCGGCTATGGGTACATTCAATTTTGTGATGACAATCCCTTTCAGGAGGATAAAAGAATCAGGAAAGTCAAAACATTTACCGAAAAGCCCAATCACGAACTGGCACAAACCTTTTTGGACAGCGGTGACTTCTTATGGAATTCAGGGATTTTTATTTGGTCATTGAATAGTATTTTATCAGCTTTTAAACAGCATTTGCCCGAACTGGACAACATATTTATCGAAGGGGCCGATATTTACAACACACCGGACGAACAGGACTTTATTAACCGCGTTTTTTCTTTGTGCACCAATATTTCCATTGACTATGGCGTGATGGAAAAAGCACAAAATGTCTATGTACTGGCTTCCGATTTCGGCTGGTCCGATCTGGGTACCTGGGGTTCATTGTTCGATATCCGGAACAAGGATGATAACAACAATGCCATTGTCGGCAGAAATGTTTTGACTTTCAATTCTAAGAATTGCATAGTACATGTACCCAAAGATAAACTGATCGTTTTACAGGGTTTGAATGATTTTATCGTTGCTGAAGATGAAGGGGCTTTGCTGATTTGCCGTAAAGAGGATGAGCAAATGATCCGTGAAATGGTAAATGCCGTGAAAATTGAAATAGGAGAAAAGTTTGTTTAACAATTAATTATTTGGAAAATAATGAGAAGAGTGTTTTTTATTTTAATCGTTTTATTTGTTGGATTACAACCATCGACCAGGGCCGACGAGGGAATGTGGCTGCCTTTGCTTGTTGAGAGGCTTAATTACGTTGATATGCAAAAGATGGGCCTTCAGTTGACCTCTGAAGAGATTTACAGTGTGAACCACTCAAGCCTGAAGGATGCCATTGCCATCTTTGGCAGGGGTTGCACAAGTGAACTGATTTCCGGTCAGGGTTTGTTGCTTACCAATCATCATTGTGGATATAGCCGAATACAAGCCCATTCATCAGTAGAACATGATTACCTTACCGATGGTTTTTGGGCTGAAACCATGGAAGATGAACTGCCCAATCCCGGTTTGACGGCTACGTTTTTAATCCGCATTGAGGATGTTACCAATAACATTTTAAGCCAGCTAAATGATGGAATGACAGAAGTCCAAAGGGCGAAAAAAGTGGAGGAGGTTGCTTCGGCCATTGAGACAAAAGCTGAAAAGGAAACCCATTATAATGCTTCGGTTCGCAGCTTTTTCGAAGGAAATGAATATTACCTTTTTGTTTATGAAACCTTTAAGGATATACGACTTGTCGGTGCTCCTCCTTCTTCCATAGGTAAATTCGGAGCTGATACCGATAACTGGATGTGGCCGCGCCATACCGGTGATTTCTCCATATTCAGGGTTTATACCGACAAAGAGGGTAACCCGGCTGAATATTCTGAAGACAATATTCCTATGAAACCCAGGCACTATTTACCGGTATCTATTGCCGGGGTCGAAAAAGGTGATTTTTCGATGATTTTGGGTTACCCGGGAAGTACGGAACGTTATCTGACCTCCTATGGTGTTCAGCTGGCTTTGGATGTTCATAATCAAACGGTGGTTGATATCCGTGATAAAAAGCTGAAGATCATGATGGAAGACATGCAGGCCGATCCTGAAGTCAGGATACAATATGCATCCAAATATGCCCGTACGGCAAACTATTGGAAATATTATATCGGGCAAACCAAAGGTTTAAAACGATTAAAAGTTTATGATAAAAAATTGGCTCTTGAAAATCAATTTACCGATTGGGTAAATGCTGATCCCGGTAGAAAGGATAAATATGGCGAATCGTTGAAATACATTGAAGAAGCGTATAAGACGATCAGTAAATACGAAAAATTAAGTGTTTATTTCAGTGAGGCCATCCGAAGGGGAAGTGAGATTTTGGATTACTCAAGCTCATTCTCGAACCTAAAAAAAGAACTCGAAGAAAAAGAGCCGGATCAGACTAAAGTAGATAAAATGATAGCTTCTCTCAAAGAAAGAAAAGCAGGCTATTTCAAGGATTACAATGCACCCACTGACCAAAAGTTGTTGGCGGCCATGCTGGAAATGTTCTATAAAAATGTATCAACTGATCAACAGCCCGAGTTTTTAAGGGAAATTGCTAAAAAGTACAAAGAAGATTTTAATGCATTCTCCCAAATGGTTTTTGAAAAATCTTATTTCACAAATCCTCAAAGAGTAGATGAATTGCTGGATAAGCCCTCGGTAAAAAAAATTGAGAAAGATCCGGCTTATGCCACTGCAAAAGCATTTTACAACTATTACTATGAAAATGTGCAACCTGTTTTACGTGAAGCTTATCCCTTACTTGGCAAAGGAAACAGGTTATTCGTTTCCGGTTTGAGGGAAATGCAGCCGAATAAGAAATTTTACCCCGATGCCAACTCAACCATGCGTTTGTCTTATGGAGAGGTTCTGGATTATTACCCTGCTGATGCGGTGCATTTCGATTATTTTACCACCATGAAAGGCATCATGGAAAAAGAAGATCCGGACAACTGGGAGTTTGTGGTACCTGAAAAACTTAAAGAATTATATGAAAAGAAAGATTTTGGCAGGTACGGCGATGGTGATGTTATGAAAGTCTGTTTTCTAACCAATCATGATATAACGGGTGGAAACTCGGGTAGTCCGGTAATTAATGGAAACGGCGAGTTGATCGGCCTGGCATTCGACGGCAACTGGGAGGCCATGAGCGGTGATATCGTGTTCGAACCGGAAATCCAGAGGACCATCAATGTCGATATCCGGTATGTGCTGTTTATTATTGATAAATATGCCGGTGCAACCCGACTGATTGACGAAATGACGATAGTGGATAACCATCCGAAACCCAAACCTAAAAATGAGGTGGTAAGGGAGATGGAATCAATGGAACACAGCGTTGAAAGATAAAAGGAATCAGGTTAAAAAAAGAGGCTTGCGGCCTCTTTTTTCCTGTTTTCCGAAAAAGACACCCATTTTTAAAAGTTATCATCAACAGCTTCAATAATTTTTTGTTGAATTTTATTGTTTTTAAGTC
>JAFGBL010000184.1 GCA_016933115.1 Bacteroidales bacterium
ATACAAATGTAAAACAATCGATAAGTATTTATAAATGTAATTTTTAGTATACCATTGTATCATCAACCCTTTCTAAAGATCCATTACATATTTTTATTGCTTGTATTCAATATTTTACAATTTCTACCTAAAGTTATATTTGAACTAATAATATTACTAGTTCTTTAAGTAAATAATAATTCAGGACCTTACCAATAAGCTGTCATAAATGAATTGTAGCCAATAACCGTTATATCGTTACATCAGTATTGTGAATTTACATTTGTACAGTCATTATATATGATATATTTATTTTTATTCATTCACAAAAGTAAATTTCACAATATATTTTTATCTTGATTTCGTATATTTGTAAACTCATTTTTTTCATTCATTTTTTCTTTAAAATTTTGAATTATGATTGACCGTATTCAACTAATATTAAAAAGCATGAACCTCTCCCCTTCCCAGTTCGCTGATGAAATTCAGGTTCAGCGTTCGAGCATTTCACACATTTTGTCAGGCAGGAACAAACCCAGCCTGGATTTAGTGAGCAAAATCCTGAATAAATTTCCTGATATCAGTACCGATTGGCTATTATTCGGACAGGGGCAAATGATCAAAAAGGCGGTTACAGAAACAAAACCGAAGAATGTCGAGACTCTCGAAAAATTAGAAAATATGGATAAGGCAGGTCAGCAGATGGCGATCCCAGAGTTTGAAACACGATCAAAAAAAGATATTCATAGTGATAAATCGGTTCAATCCTTTCAAAGGAAGAACTTAGCAAACAGTATAGAGAAAATTGTAATTTTTTACTCAGACAAAACGTTTGATGAGTTTTATCCGCAATAAGGACAATTACTGAGTTTTTAGAATCTCTCCAATTGTGAAAAGAAAAAGTCGGATTCGATGGTTGCATTTTCATCGCTATCCGATCCATGGACAGCATTCATTCCCAGGTTTGTACCATACAAAGCACGAATGGTTCCGGGAGCGGCTTTTGCAGGATCAGTGGCACCAATATAATTTCTGTAAGCTTCCACTGCATTCTCTTTTTCCAGAATTGCAGCAACAATAGGTCCTGACGACATAAATGCGGTGAGTTCATCATAAAAAGGACGTTCTTTATGGACTTCATAGAATTTTTGGGCTTGTTCCAGCGTCAATTTAGCATATTTCATTGCGACGATTTTGAAGCCGCCTTCAGTAATTTTTGCAAGTATAGGCCCGATGAAGCCCTTTTTTACAGCCATCGGTTTAATCATGGTGAGTGTTTTGTTTCCTGCCATTTTTGATTGTGTTGTTTATTAAAGGCCACAAAATTAGAAGAATTTTATAATTTTGCCTCCAATAATTTTCAAATCTGGATTTTTCTTGACTACACTTGATTTTTCTGATCTGAAGGGCTTATTTTCAACTGAAAAAAAGATATTGCTTACATCCCACTCTAACCCGGATGGAGATGCCATTGGGTCAATACTTGCCCTGTGCCAATTTTTTGAACTACACGGACACAAGGTTTTTATGGCCGTACCCAATCATTTTCCTGATTTTTTGGATTGGATGCCCGGACAGGAGAAAATTCTGATATATGAAAGACACAAGAAAAAGGTTGATTCGCTTTTTAAAAAAAGCGATATTATTTTCGCACTGGATTATAATGGCCCCGCTCGCATTGGCGATGCGAAAGAACAATTTATCAATTCATCAGCTATAAAAATACTGATTGATCACCATATTGATCCTGAGAAATCGGCTTTTGACCGAGTATATTCAAATATAAATGTTTCTTCAACTGCCGAACTGGTGTTTGATCTTATGCATCAATTGGCCCCATCCCTGATAAATGAGTCTATTTCATCATGTATTTACACCGGAATTATGACCGATACAGGCTCATTCAGTTATGGCTGTAACTATGAAAAAACCTTCAGGATCGTAGCAGAATTATATAAAAATGGCATCGACGGGGTAAAAATCAATCGGTTGGTCTACAGCACTTTTTCCGAAAACCGTTTACGGCTATTGGGATATGCCCTAAGCCAAAAGTTAACCGTACTGGAAGAATTTGCAACAGCCTACATTGTATTGACAAAAAAAGAACTTGACAGTTTCAATTACCAGGTGGGAGATACGGAGGGATTGGTAAACTTTGCATTATCCATTAAGGGCATTAAACTAGCAGTGCTTTTTTCAGAAAGGCAAAATAAGATAAGGGTATCATTTCGGTCGGCAGGAAATTTTTCCGTCAGGAATTTTGCACTGAACCATTTTGAAGGAGGAGGCCATTTAAATGCATCCGGTGGAGATTCCTACGAACCGATAGATAAAACAATTGAAAATTTTCACCGTTTGCTTTCAAAATATAAGGATGCGATTGTCAATAGTTAGATTCAGAGGGATTTTAGATTTTTTCATTTCAAAACGGCAGATTTTTCTGATGCTGATTGCTTTTATACTATTTGGTGCCTGTGGTAACCAGGAAAAACCCGAAGAAAAAACACCTCTGACCTCCTATAAGGAACCATTGATAAATGCAAACAAAAAGCTGGTCAAGACCGAGGATGAATTAATTAGTGACTATATTCGACGGTATCAGTGGGATATGAAAACAACTGGGACCGGTCTCAGATATTTGATTTACAAGGAAGGAAGTGGGCCTCTGGCTAAAAAAGGTCAAATTGCCAAAATCAATTATACAGTTAATTTATTGACGGGTGAATTATGCTATTCATCAGAAATTACAGGACCTAAAGAATTTCTGATTGGAAAGGGAAACGTGGAAGCCGGGATTGAAGAGGGAATTTTATTATTAAATAAGGGCGGTAGAGCGAAATTTATTTTACCTTCGCACCTTGCTTTTGGATTGATGGGCGATTCGGACAAAATACCTGCCAAAGCCACATTGGTCTATGATGTAGAACTTATTGATTTAAATTAAATAATTAAGAAAATGAAAATGATCAAATCAACTGTGGGTTTATTCTTATTGGCTGCAACATTTTTTATGTTCAGCTCCTGTAGCCAGATGTCTGGTTCAAAAAAAGAAGTGACATTAAATAATGATCTTGATAGTGTGAGTTATGCAATTGGTATTGACATTGCCACTAACCTGAAAAAAAGCGGCTTTGATAATGTTAATTCCGATGCCATTGCCAAGGGTTTTGACGATATTTTCGCCGACAAAATTCCTTTGATCGAACCGGAAGCTGCCAACCGCTATGTTATGGACTATTTCAATAAGGCGCGTGATAAAAAAGCCTTGGAAAACCTGGAAAACGCTGAAAAATTCCTATCCGAAAATAAATCAAAAGACGGCGTTATAACTACCGAAAGCGGCTTACAGTACAAAATCATCAAAGAAGGTGATGGACCAAAACCGCAATTGACCGACAAAGTGAAGGTGAGTTACAAAGGAACATTGATCGACGGAACAGAATTCGATGCAACTGAAGAAGGTAATCCTGCTCAATTCAGGGTGAACGGAGTGATCAAGGGTTGGACCGAAGCTCTTCAGTTGATGCCGGTAGGTTCGAAATGGGAGTTATATATCCATCCTGATTTGGCGTACGGTAAAAATCCCAGGCCGGGTGGAGCAATCCAGGCCAATGATGCGCTGATTTTTGACATTGAATTACTTGAAATTGTACCAGATAACAAATAAACGATGAATTTACACGAATACCAGGGTAAATCATTACTAAAAAAATTCGGAGTCAGGGTTCCTGAAGGTATTACTGCGTTTTCACCGGAGGAAGCATTGGAAGCTGCCAAACAGTTGCAAAAATTGACAGGAACCGATAAATGGGCAGTGAAAGCTCAAATCCATGCCGGAGGAAGAGGAAAAGGCGGGGGTGTAAAGATTGCAAAAAAAGTAGATGAAGTTTTGGAATATGCCGATCAGATCATCGGTATGCAACTGGTAACACCGCAGACAGGACCAGAAGGCAAAAAGGTGAGGAAAGTACTCATCGAGGAAAATGTTTACTATTCGGGTGAATCGGAAACCAGCGAATTTTATATGTCGGTTTTGCTTAACCGGCAATCCGGCCGCAACATGATCATGTATTCGCCCCGCGGAGGAATGGATATCGAGAAAGTAGCCGAAGAAACACCGGAAGCCATTTTCACCGAAACCATTGATCCCAAGGTAGGCATACAACCTTTCCAGGCAAGAAAGATCGCTTTTAATCTCGAACTGAGCGGAGCAGCTTTCAAGGAAATGGTGATATTCGTCATGGCTTTGTACAAGGCATATGAAGGTGTTGATGCCAGCTTATTTGAGATCAACCCGGTGATCAAAGCTGCCGACGACAGGATATTTGCGGCGGATGCAAAGGTTGTCATCGATAATAATGCATTGATCAGACATCCGGACATTGTTGAATTGCGTGATTTTGATGAGGAAGATCCCACTGAGGTTGAAGCCAGCAGGTACAATTTAAGTTACATCAAATTATCCGGTAATGTGGGATGCATGGTAAACGGTGCCGGACTGGCTATGGCAACCATGGATATTATTAAACAATCAGGCGGCGAACCTGCCAACTTCCTTGATGTTGGCGGAGCAGCAGATTCAAAACGGGTGGAAGAAGCATTCAGGATCATACTGAAAGATCCCAACGTGAAAGCGATCCTGATCAATATTTTCGGTGGAATAGTCAGGTGCGACAGTGTTGCGCAGGGAATTGTTGATGCCTATACAAGGATTGGGCAGATCGACATTCCCATTATTGCCAGGCTTCAGGGTACCAATGCCGAAGAGGGTAAAAAACTGATCGATGAATCGGGATTGCAGGTTCATTCGGCCATCAGGTTGAACGAAGCTGCCGAAAAGGTGAAAGAAGTTTTAGGATAATAAATCAGATCAATGAAATTATTAGAGCTGCCAAATGGCAGCTCTTTTTTTTGGATAAATTTCAAGCGATTTTCAGGGAACTATCAAATTCAACGATTGAGGATGGATTTTCACCTGTAGCTCTTTCTCCATCTTCACAGGTTCCCCATCAATATTTACCCACCTTTTCTTTTTGGTTTTCAAAAGTAATCCAGTGGTTTTGTAAATTTCAATGAACCTCGATTTATCGATCTGACGCCAGTAAAGCAGGCTGGCTAATAAGGGCAATTCTATGATCGGGGGCTTTTGCATAATAGTGACGTCAAGGAAACCGTCGTCGATTTTTGCTCCCGGTGCAATGGAAGTGTTGTAACCAAACTGGTCGGAATTGGCAAAGGTGATGAAAAGTGCCCTGGTTTCCACGATTTTACCGTTCATTTCAAGGGTATACTTTTTTGGGCGGTAACCGGGATATTCCTCCGTTACTATTTTCAAATAGGAAAGAAATCCCCTGCGCCCGGCTTTTGCAAATTTTCTGGCTACAAGTCCGTCAAAACCAATGCCTGCAATGCTGACAAACAATTTATTATTGATTGAACCTGTATCAATTTTTATCACCTTTTCCTGATTGATGACCTCTATTGCCTTTTTGTAATTGGTCGGGATTTTTAAATGGTGGGCAAGGCCATTGCCCGAACCGGCAGGAATAATACCCAGTTTACTTTCAGAACCGACCAACCCCCTGGCAATTTCATTTACTGAGCCATCCCCTCCTACCGCAATGATAACTTCGTTGCCCTCCTTAACCTTTTCTGCACAGAGTTCGGTGGCGTGTCCTGGACCTTCCGTAAAACTAAAACTTACCTCATACTTCCTGGGATCAGTAAATTCAAGAATTTGCTGCAGGATATTATCTTTTTTCACCACACCTGAAACCGGGTTTAAAATAACAAATAGTTTCTTCATTTTCAACCGGTTTGTAGTTTTATAATTCGATATTTTATGGGTTCGGGTTTTTCAATCATCAATGGAATATCTTTTAAGGTTTATTTACAGAATATCACATGAACGGTGCGGCTTGCTTCTGCCTTATTGCCATCCGAATCGGTAACGGAATAGTTCACATAATAGATTCCCGTATCAGCAATATTCACATTAACAGTCGTTACGATTTGACCTGTCAGGTTTCCGTCTTTCTCATCATAAGCCGTTGCTCCTCCCATGACGGCATCGTCATATTCGGTTCCCTGGCAATGATTGGCAGGATTTGACCCATGAACGGTTATTTCAGGCGGATTGGCATCTTTTTTATTACATGATCCCAATGGTATAATAAAACTCAATAGGAAAAGCGCAATGCCAATAATTTCTGGAACTTTTTTCACTTTCTGATTTTTTGAGCAAAACTAAAGAATTCATTTATTTTGACAAACATAATTTATAATGATTAAAAATTGCTTGATCTTCCAAAAAAATCCAATATAAAACATTGATATACGAATACTTAAGTTTTTGTTAATCGGATAACAAAATTTTTGTTCCGCGCTTGTCTGTCGGTGTAAATATGCTAATTTTGACGACTTCAATATTTAAAAATCAAATTTAAAATGGGTGTTTCTACAAATCAGATTGCGAGTGCTGGCAACAAAGGCGACCGCGTGAGGTCCGATTGTTTTGTTACCCTTGAATTGAAAAATTCAGGCGGGTTACTGATCAAAATACAAAGCAAAGTAAGGGTATTATATGGCGAAAAAATTAAAATACTGGCAGAAGAAATGCTCAGGTATTTTAAAATTGAGAACGCCTCACTTGATATTGAAGATTCAGGAGCCTTGCCATTTGTTTTGGCTGCCAGGATTGAAGCCGCAATCAAAAAACAGGTCAAAACCGATCTTGAATATTTAGTCGATTTTATTCCGGAAAATCAATATACGACAAAAAGGGATGTTTTCCGGTTCTCAAGGCTTTACCTGCCGGGCAATACGCCAAGTTTAATGATCAACGCCGGTATCCATAATCCCAATGGGATCATCCTCGACCTGGAAGATGCAGTTGCTCCCGATAAAAAATTTGAAGCTTCATTTTTGGTCAGGAATGCCTTACGGCAGATTGATTTTTATGGGGCCGAGCGGATGGTTCGGATCAACCAGGTTCCAAGGGGTTTGGAGGATCTGAATTTCATTGTTCCCCACAATGTCAATTTGATCCTGGTTCCAAAATGCGAGAGTGCCGATCAGATTATAGCCGTGAACCAAAAAATCGATGAACTTAAAAAAGTCCATAAAATCAATAACGATATCTGGCTGATGCCCATCATTGAGAGTGCCAAAGGTGTGATCAAAGCGTATGAAATCGCTTCATCTGCGCCGAATATCGTAGCGCTGGCAATTGGTTTGGAAGATTATACCGCCGACCTCGGTACCCGGAGGACTCAGGAAGGTTCCGAATCATTTTTTGCACGCAGTATGGTGGTAAATGCAGCCCGGGCTGCCGGAATCCAGCCAATCGATTCCGTATTTTCAGATATTTCGGATATGGAAGCCCTCAAACAAAACGTGCTGGCTTCAAAAGCCCTTGGTTTTGATGGAATGGGATGTATTCACCCGCGCCAGATCAAGGTGATCCACGATAATTTTGCTCCCGATACTGCTGAAATTGAAAAAGCTCAAAAGATTGTGAATGCATTTATCGAAGCAGAAGAGAAAGGTTTGGGTGTAGTTTCATTGGGATCAAAAATGATTGATGCGCCGGTTGTTAAAAGGGCTCAAAGAACCGTTAATCTAGCAATATCATTGGGCAAATTGAGTGAAAACTGGAGAGAGGCCGGGGATTTATAATTGTAAATTGCAAATTTTAAAATGCAAATTGCAAATTACTGAATAACAATTAACATAAGGAAAACAACATGGCTTCGAAGGATGAGTTGGCTGGGCGGTTTCTGAATTTTGCAGTTGCGATTATTGATCTTGGTAAATTATTATTGAACTCCTATTGGGGCCGGCATATCAACGGTCAATTATTCAGGGCTGGGACTTCTGCAGGATCGAACTATGAAGAAGCATGCGCTGCCGAAAGCAGGGCGGATTTTATTCATAAACTTCAAATAGTGCTCAAGGAACTCAGGGAATCAAAGTATTGGCTGAAGTTGATTAAAGCCGGAAAACTCG
>JAFGBL010000185.1 GCA_016933115.1 Bacteroidales bacterium
TATCCCTTCAACGCCCGGCTTGTTGCGGCAAACATCGTTGCTGCCATGAGATCGAGACCGGGATTACGACTTGTAAATGCCCACATTCCATCTTTAACTCCGCTCGAACGGCCGTCAGCGGCTACTTCGTAAGGGCCAAGGTCCGGATTATAGGGAAGGCCGTCCGTTATAGAGGCTGCATCACCAAGATGATGGTAGTTATCGAGAACAGAATTGGAGAGTGTTGATGCCATGTGACCGATAATTTCTGCCTGAGCTACCAGGTTCAATGTTCCATGCTCGATAAACTGCATTACGTCCGGTATCCCGTCCGGACGGTGAAGGTCAACATAACGTTGCTTCTGATCGACAAAGGTCTGATCGCGCAATGGTTTGAAATATTCCCATGTCTGTACAAAGTTTTGTACAACGCCAATGTTCGATCCAGTCTCGATATCAAAATCTCCGGCATCAAAAAAACCGCCAACGTTTAATCCGGGGATCAACTCCAGCCCTTTATATTTTGTATCGGTAGTTGGTCCCTGTCTGTGCATATCGAAATGATCGGTGGGTGCCGGAGCCTGGAGGTAACCATCTTTGAAAGGCTCGCCGTGCCATACTCTGTAAGCCTCGTTTACGAACATATGGTTCATGTGTATCGGGATCCATATATCGCTTGTGGCGTCTGTGATCTTATCGTACACATTATTTTCTATCAGGAAGTTATTTGTTTTAAAACTTCCATACTGAATATAATAAATGCCCGGGGTCTTAACCGGAGAAAAATCGAATTTCACATAATGGTATTTGAAATAATCGCCCCAGGGCACGACATTGCCGCTGAATATTTCGGCAGCATTGCCGTCGTCGCCTATTTTATATATCGATGCTACGGAAAGCGGGTTGTCTTTCTTGTCGAGTTCAATTACAGATACTTTCTGTTGTGAAGGGAGGTAACCAACCTGGGAGAAACCGATATTTGGCTCTCTTATCCAGCCTTTAATGGCATTAGGTTCAACCGTCCAGGTAAGAACCTTACCTGTTTTTCCTGCAGGAAGCATGCTTCGAACAACAAACCAGCCGTTTTGAGCCAGCATACGTCCGTCGAAAAGCATAAGATCAGTATCCGGCGAGGTGATTTTTACAAGACGTTCGGGATCTTCGGGTGCAAAAAGAATTGAACGTCCGGTTTCGAGAGGAAGCGGATCGATAAATTTACCGGTTCCCCTGTCATCGGAGGTTACATAGCCCTTGAATTGCTTAGGCTTTTCACTGTTGGGTTTCGTGACGGTGTTCCCTACCACATAGCGTGGGAAGCGATTGTAGCGTCCATCCATCAAATAGGTCTTGCCCCAGTATTGCGAGGGCAGAAACTCAAGATTGAATCCGGCGCTCCCTTCAAGTGCGGCGGGAACGGGCTTGTCGAGGTAAACAGATATCTCAACACCTGCGCCTCTGGCTGTGACAACCACCCGCGAATCAAAATCGTAATCTTCATACCTCAGTATGGACTCAATGGATTTCGACTCACGGTTTACCTTCCGGGTAGGTATTGCAGGAACAAGATCCCATTGCTCCGGAGTGTGGGAAAGTCTTACAGCACCACCCTGGGCTGTTCTGACACCATGATGGATCAATTCTATTCCTGCGGTTTTCTCATCGTTAAAACCCCCGGTGAAAAGGTTACTGTAGACAAGGACGTTGACGCCCTGAGTCTCGAAATACTCAAGATCGTTGAGTATTAATTCCTGGCCCGAAGCATAGTTGAATGCGGCCAGCAGCATTGCTAAAAATGACACACATGTTAGTCTTTTCATTTTGCTCAGAAAATTTAAATCAGGTAGTGGTTTATTTGTAATCCAATATTGTACCGGTTACTAAAATATAAAGGTTAAAAAAAATGTATGAAATGCGATGTAAACAAGAAGATTATTTCCGTTTCTTAAATAATCCCGCATTCAGTTCATACCCAACCAAACCTGGAAACGGATGCATATAGTCGACCGGAAGTGGCTTATAGACCTCATCCTGGGATGGTTTGTCATTGTCTCCTGTTAATCTTAATGATACTTCACCCTCTTTAAGTAAGTTGTTCTCGAGGTGCAGAGCGGCAATTGTATTTACCGACCCGTCGTGTGGGGTTAACCTTTATTTGTTTTATTACGGCCCATAGAAATGCCTATTCCTGCGCCTATAGCCATTCCACAACCAATGCCAATTGAAAGCCAAAGTCCAATGTTGTTGGTTGCAGCGCCAATTGCCACACCGACTCCGGCACCTATTGCCATTCCCAATGCCACTCCGGTTGCAAGTTCATTTGATTCTTTTTTGTTGTAGTTGTTTTTCATGATTTTGATGGATTTTTTATTAGTAAGAGATCTTAGGATGATTATTAATGCTGCATTATGGTTGGTTAGCTGAAAGGCTTGAGAGTGCTGGCTTCCTACCTGTCTGCCGGGCTGGCAATTTTTGAGGTTTTGTTACCTGACTATCCTGATAGAAGCGTCAGTTAGTAATCCTAATTTTTTTTGTTGCTAAAATGAGACATCCAGGGATGTCTGTCGGATTATGATTTCAGTATTTGCGAAGCATATAAATATCCGGCAGTGCTCATCAAAACAATCAAAACCAACAGAACTAAAACTATAATATTGATTGTTTTCTTTTCAAATTTGTAAAGAACCCAAAGGATAGTGATAAACAGAAAAATCCATAAAAAGGCTTCAGGATAACCAACTATTTGCTCTAAAAATGACAGTTTGGTATAAATAAAACCATCCACCGAACCAAAAGCTGCGGCAAAAGTTGATAACACTGATAAGCCAAAAATCAAAAGTCCTAATTTCAGGAAACCGTATCTTTCTTCCGTAAAAGCTTTTCGTACAGGTAGTAATACCAGTGCCATTATAAGCCCGCGGACTATTTGCAAACAAGGTCCAAGTGCGACTATTGGAGCGGTTGTCGGTTTCATAAACAACGACATTGTACCGCTTGAAAACAAATCGGTGTAATTAAACACATTCATTGCAAATATGCCTGCAATAAAGTAAGCAATGACATGTGCCGCGATAATTCGCCATGCAAATTTGAAATTTTCGTTGTTTTGTTCTGTCATGGGTTCCTAAATCTTAAATTACTCTTTTGATAATCCCTGGTTTTCTCACTAAGTATGAAAAGGCAAATGTTGTTACAATTGAGAGTATTCCAACAAGCACAAACTTGGCAAACAAGTTAAGAGGAACTTTGTCGAAACCATACTGAAAGGCAATCACAATCGGATAGTGAAAGATGTAGGCAGCATATGCGCTTTCTGTCAGGTTTTTGAACAGGCTATTAGTAGAATTCAAGTTATCACGAAAAAAAACAACCAGGCCAAAACTTAATGAAAATCCTAATATTGTTTCAAATATCTCAAAATATTGTCCTGACAAAGAATTAATTATATCTGGAAATAGTGATGGAAAATAAATCCTGGCTGCCATTAGTAATCCAATAGCTAAAAGGCTTTTCCCATAAATGGAAGGAAATTTCAGGAACATATCAGTTTGGCTGGCAATAATGCCTGAAATCAAAAATCCCAGGTAAATGGGCCAGTGAGCAACTTCTATCATTAAAAAACCTAAAACATTTTTAATATCTCCAACCTGATGGTAATCCCTTACCAGGATAGTTGAAAGTGCAACAATTAAAATAAAAGCAAAAGAAAAAAGGTAAATATTGAGATTAAACTTTTTAGCAAAGGAGGTTTTTCGCAATACTACCCTCAGGCAACCATAAAGCAAAGCATATACTAACAGATTTTCAACGAACCAAAGATGACCAAAACCCAAATCAGACTCAGGCCAGGTTAGAATTGGTTCGAACCATTCGGGTTGCTGACCAATTCCCAGATAAATTCTTTTTAAGAAAGTAAAAAACGAAAGTGAAGGATTATCGCTGTATAATTCATAATTAAAATAAAATACAAAGGGCATCATTAACCAGTAAACAAAAATTAAAGGAATGCCATAGCGTATTAGTTTGTCAATTGTATATTTCTTGAAACCTTTTTTATCAAACGAAGGGGCAAAAAAGAATCCTGAAATCATAAAGAAAAGTCCCATAAAAAAAGAGGCGTTGACCGCGAAAAATCGCCCCATCCATTCAAGCTTTTCTGGTTGAGAAGTCATATAAAACCACCAGCCGCCTGAGGGTCCGTATCCCTGTCCAACATGATGCATGATCACTAACAGGATGAGTAGTATCTTTAAGTTATCTAAATAGAATAACCTGTTCATGTCGAATGTCCTTGGAAAAATTACAGGTCAACCAAGATAATAAAAAAATATTTCAATGAAATGTACTCTTTAACTTATCATATTATAGAATCATTATACTTAAAGTTGCAATCCATTATGGTGCAGATCTATTCCTTTAACTTATTAATACGAATAACGGGATTATCATCTTCCATTATGTCTGGAGTTGACACCATCGTGTATGAAGTGTTGCCTTGCCAATGCGCTTACTAATTCAATCGTCCGATCGGACAGGAATGACAACCTGCCCTGTCCCGGGAGGAAACAACTTACAAATATTGTCCTCCGTTCATTCTTTCTCAATATTTAATAATCCTGCCACAGTCAGGAAATTGTGAAACAGCTGCCGTCCGGTGTTTTGATATTCTGTTTTGATTTCTTCAAAATCAGATCGAAGTTGTCCGGGGTGAAGCTTTTGAAGGTCAAAGTCCTCGATAATCCATGATTCCAAAAGATCGTTGGTTAATTCAAAATGAGATTGAATGCCATATGCCGTCCTGCCAATTTTTACAATTTGATTTTTACAGAAATCACCTGTGGCCAGGAGAGTCATCTGTGGAGTAAGACGAATTGTCTCCCCATGTAGTTGAAAGACATAAAGACAGCCGGATAAATTTCTAAAGAGACCGTCTTTTATTCCGTCTTCGGTTAATCTTACATTAAAGAATTTGTTTTTTGGGTCTCTGAATCCTGTTTCATTCGTTTGACACTTTTCAACGATGCCTCCCATTGCTTTGACTAAGGTTTGAAGTCCCAGGCAGATTCCGAGATA
>JAFGBL010000186.1 GCA_016933115.1 Bacteroidales bacterium
TGTCATCTCCCCTCTGTGGGCCGCCTTATGCGCAAGCCGGGAAGGGCCGGGGGTGTGTCATCTCCAGGTCTTTTCAGTATGATATCCCGGGAGGGTATTATCTTCCACAAAAATTATACAATGTCTATACTGAAATATACATTGTCTATACTAAAATATACAATGCTTATTATTTAATCTTCAATGTTCCACTTGAAATCTTTAATAATTCATATAGAATATACATTTACTATACTAAATCGAATATTATTTACCTTTGTTTCGTATAAATCAATCAAATAAAAACATCCAATGATCTAAATAAGCAAAATCATCATCAGTCAGGCAGCCAAAAAAGGCCTCACCACAAAACAACTCGCCCGCCAGCTAAAAATGACCGTCGACGGCTTCTATAAAATGATCCGCACCAACAACCTCAAAACCTCCCGCCTCCTCCAGCTCAGCCAAATCCTCAACTACGACCTCTTCATTCACTATTCACCAATCACTCCCGATAGCCATCGGGATCACCAATCACCAATCAATGATGCGCTCCTTACCGAAAACCAAAACCTCAAACTAAAAATTGAAATACTCCAAAAAGAAGTCGACCACCTCAAAACAATAAACCAACTTTTATCAGAAAAATTAAACTGAAATCAAAATGTGCTGCCCAAATTGCATTTAGTTTTATTTCACCAATAAATCTGAATTAATAATAATTTGAAAACCATTAAGATTACTCCTGTCAGTAACAAATTAAAATAGGTAGTAACAATGTATTTCAGGCCCGGAAATATGTTACCCCATCTCCTTCCACACCAGTGCACTTGCGCCCAGTATAGCCGCATCGCCGGGAGGCAGTTCGGAGGGGAGCAATTTCACCTTGTTTTTGTATATGTTGAGCATCATCTCTTCCATATAACGCCTGGTGGGTTCAAAGATCAGCTCGCCGGCCTGGGCCAGGCCGCCGAATAGGAAAATGGCTTCGGGGCTGGTATGGGCAACGGCATCCGCCAGCTTCAACCCGAGGATCTCACCGGTATATTCGAATGCCTCCAGGGCGATGACATCGCCTTTCCGTGCCGCTTCATCTATCATTTTGGCCGACAACTTTTCATAGCTTACTTCTCTTAAAATGCTGGGTTCGATCATCTGGGAGAGCAATTCGAAAACCGTCCGTTTGATGCCCGGAGCCGAAGTATAGGTCTCGAGGCAGCCCTGCCTTCCGCAACCGCAATCCCTGCCATTGGGATCAACAATGGTGTGGCCGATCTCTCCTGCAAAACCATCGTGGCCGTAAACCATTTCACCGTTCACCACGATTCCGCTCCCCACGCCGGTTCCCAGGGTGATCATGATAAAATCGCGCATCCCTTTGGCTCCGCCATAGATCATTTCACCGATGGCTGCTGCATTGGCATCGTTGGTCAGTATGATAAACGGATAATCAAAGCTTTCCTTGAGCACATCCACCACCGGAACAATGCCCTTGAATTTGAGGTTGGGTGCAAATTCAATGGTGCCGTTGTAATAGTTTCCGTTGGGCGCTCCTACCCCAATTCCGGCAATTTCAAGGTTTTTACCACCCGTATCAATGAGATTTCTGATGGCACCGGTCAGCAGGTTCATATAAATTTTATAATCCGGGTGGGTTTCGGTAGGTATAGCATGACGAGTGAGTACATGCCCTTCCTGGTCGACCAATCCCAAAACGGTATTGGTTCCTCCGATATCGATTCCGATAGCAACTTTTTTCATATCAGGACCTAAATATTTTTAATGATACAAACAGAATATATATAATGGACAACAAGGGGACGACGAATCCAACGGTAATGCTGGTCAGGTCGGCTACTTTACCCATGATGGGCGGCAGGATGGCTCCTCCGACAATGGCTGTCACCATCAAGCCCGATAACTCATTGGACCTTTCGGGCATTTTATCAACGGTAATGGAGAATATCAAAGGGAAAATATTGGCAAACCCCAACCCGATCATGATGATACCGATAAAAGTCAGCGCCTCCATGTTCAGAAATAGCAATAAAAGCCCAACCAGTGACAAAACCACGGTCATCAGTAAAAACAATTGTGCACGAAGCCTGCGCAGGATCAAGCCGCCGATAAATCTTCCCACCAGTATCGGCAGGAAAAACAGGGCCCATGAAACCCACAAGCCAAATTTTACGATTCCGAATTTTTCTTTCATCAGGATGGGAACCCCGGAACTCATGGATACTTCGGCCCCCACATACAGGAAAATGCCCAGTACCATCAGCAGAACATAAGGATTTCTGAGCAACATAAAACATGAGCTTAAGGTAGCTGCAAAGTGGCTCTCCTTTTTTGATTCCTTGAACCCGGTGGCATTGAACCAGATCAGATTGATGAGGATCAAGGCCGAATACACCGGGAAAAGCAGGGTCCAGTCGAGGCTGAAGAACTGAACTGCAATTGGCGGCAATAAAAATCCCAGGGATGACCCGATGGCTTTCACAGCCTGCGCAAAGGACAAATTACTGGAATACCTGCCTTCAGGGGAAACATCGCGCATAATTGGATTACCCACCACCTGCAGGGTGGTCGCACCCGCACCTAAAAGCAGGATCGAAAAAAGCAAAATGTAAAATTTGTTTTCGCCGGCAATGGTCAGATCGGAAGTGGGTCCGTACATTCCGTTGAACACTGGGATGATCAAGCCCAGGAAAGCGATGATCAAACCCAGGTTCATGATATACTTTTTACCCTTTTTATCCTGCAACAACCCGATGGGAATGGAGAGCACCCCGAACATGATAAATCCTGAAAAAGTCATGAAAAAAGCCTGGAAATTCGATACATCAAAAGTATCTTTCACCAGGCTTACCAGCGGCCCGACCACATCGCCAAATCCCATGCATAAAAATGCGAGGAAAATGGGAATGGTTTTCAGGTTTGAGTTTTTTGTATTGATCTCGTTCATTTATTTTTGCGGTTAAATTTGCTTCTTTTCAATTTTTAAAATGATCCAGGGTGTAGCATATCCGTTTTCCGTTATTTCCAGCTCTGAAAAACCGATCTCATTATTTAAAAGTAAAAATTCAGGAATGCCGGCCTGCCTTTTGAATAATTCCTGTTCTACTAAACTTTTTTTAAAATTTTCTGTTACGCTGACATAAAATGATTCGTACGACCGAAAAGTAGCCGGGAGGATCACGGTATCGGGAATTTCCTTAAACAATGAATCGGTTTGAATTTCCCAGGTGTTTTCAGAAGTAAATAAATCCAATTCGGTGAAATCATTCAATTTAAGATCCTTCGCGTAAAATTGTTCCGCAAATTCATACCTGAAGGCAATACCGCCATCGAAAGCCCTGAACACAATGAAATAATAATTGACGGGCCCGGCATCTGCCGTTAACCGAATCCGGATTTGATTGTAAGTATCGCGGAAATCGGGATAAACATCCCAAATTTTGTCGGAATTAATTGTTGAACCACTTTCGGATCCAGCCACTTTCAGGTTATTGTATAATGACCGATCCCCGTCCGATTTTACACCCAGCCGCGACCAGTCGATCAGGATGGTTTTTTGGTAATAAACCAGGTAATACGCTTCACCTTGATTCAGGTTAAAATAGAGGTGGATATTTGCATCGGGCGAAGGTACAACAGCTTCAAAATTACTTTTGGGGACTGAACAACTTACCACTGCTAAAATACAAATGATTAAAAGTCTGTTTAAAAATAATATTATGATTTTATTCAGCTTTGAAAACTTAAACCACAGAGATAGCTGAGAAGCCACGGAGTTAACGGAGGTTTTATCCGGGTTCTCTGCGGTTCCTTGGGTTCCTCTGGGGTCAAGCATTTTAATAATATTTATTTGTGAATAAAATGTTTCTGCAAATTTCCCGAATTGCACAATGATAAAGCAAATTTTAAACAATCCCTACAAGCATCTGTTTTGCGTTCATTTATTTCAAATGGGAAAACCGGATGCTAAAATAAGCAAGTATCCCAACAGGGGAAAATAAATTTTTTATAGGTTAGTAACAGGATTGCAATTGTCAATAAAATACTGATCAGGAATAAAACCGCGACAAAGACCGAACGCTATTTTTTTTCCAAAATATTGGTGATGGCATCCAGGAACAACTGGCGCTTAAAGGGTTTTGAGATATAATCATCCATGCCGGCTTCGATGCAAAGGTCTTTGTCGGATTTCATGGCGTAAGCAGTAAGGGCGATGATGGGTGTATGAATTCCTTTTTCAGTTTCAATTTCACGGATGATTTTAGTGGCTTCATAACCGTTCATCACAGGCATTTGCACATCCATCAGTATCAGGTCGTATTGACTCAGCCTGTATTTTTCGACAGCCTGCTCACCATTGTCGACCACATCGATTTCCCAGTTTTTGGTTTTGCTGATGGCTTTGATTAAAAACTGATTGGCCTCATTGTCTTCGGCAAGCAGTATTTTTAACTTTCTATCTTTTTCTTCTTTTTTTTCTATATTTTCGTCCATGATTGATCCTTCTTTTTGAACTTTTTTTGTTTGAAAATGTAATTCCAGAATAAACCGGCTTCCTTTTCCAATTTCACTTTCAACGTTTATTTTGCCATCCAACAAATCGATCAATTTCTTAGCGATAGTCAATCCCAGGCCAGTGCCTTTGATTCTTTTTGTCAGATAAAATTCCACCTGGTGGAACTCATCAAATATCTTGTACAGATGTTCTTTATCAATACCTATCCCAGTATCTTCAATGATGATTTCGCACTGAACCCTGTCATAATCCATTTGTGACCTGGCAATGACAAATATATCCCCTTCATCTGTAAATTTTATGGCATTGCTCAACAGGTTTACCAGAACTTGTTGTAATTTAAAGTAATCTCCAAATAATTCCTTTGGTCCGATCCCCTCCTTATTGACAACCAGTTGCAAACCCTTGTCGATAGCAATTTTTTCAAACATCAGGGCCGTTTCATCAATAAGCTTTTCCAGATCAAAATTATATAAATTGGTCTGTATTTTCCCCGATTCCAATTTGGAATATTCAAAAATATCATTGATGATATGAAGCAATTGGTTACCCGATTCTTCAATCATTTCGAGCATCCTTCTCCTGTTTTCGTTCTCTTCCTGTATTTTCAGCATTTCCGAAAATCCCATGATGCCATTCAGGGGAGTCCTGATCTCGTGGCTCATATTGGCCAGAAATTGACTCTTGGCCTTATTGGCATGTTCGGCCTCGGAAATGGCCCTTTTCAGGTCCTGCTGCAGGTTGTGCCTTTCATATTCCAGTGTAAGTGCCTTACTCAGGGTCGTCACGATATTTTGCTCGGTGTCGGTAAAATTTCTATTGGTAGTATCAACAATGGATAAAGACCCGATGAGTTCATTTTTCGAAAATACAGGATACCCGATGAAGGATTGGAATTGAATATTGGTGGTGCTCTGGTCGCTTTTTAATATTATTTTATCCTTAACGTTGCCAACGATGGGTTCAAGGCTGTTAACGTTCTTCACAATTTCAGAATGGAGCAGGTCGGAGAGTTGGTTTTCATTGATAAATCCATTTTTACCGGGGATACTCGACCATGAATATATCTGCCTGACTTTGCCATTGATGATGAAAACAGCAAAAATCCCATTTAAAATATCTCCAGCTTTTTGAACCAGTATATTAATATTTTCAATAGGGTCAATCCCCAGTTCAAGATAAAGTGAATTCAGTTTGGAGATTTGCAAACGGGAGATTTTATTTTCGGTTATATCTTCAACGATGCCTTCATAGTAAAGAACATTACCTTTTTCGTCGCGTATGGCACGCGCACTTTCCCTGACAAATATAAAACCACCGTCTTTCTTTTTCCACGACGATTCAAATCCTTTTACTTCATTTTCCGGTTCGATGGCGCTGATAAATTGCTCCCGGCTATAACCCTTGCTATATCCGTCCCTCTCTATATTGCACGCCGCCAGTTCTTCAAAAGATGAATAGCCTAATATAGACACCAATGATTTATTGGCCATTAAAATTTTACCATCCGGAGAGGTCCTGTAAATTCCGACAGTGGATTTATCGAAAAGATTTCTGAATTTATTTTCGCTTGCTTTAAGGTCCTCTTCAACTTTTTTGCGCCTGGTACAATCGTTAAAAACCAACACCAGTTCCTGTTCATTGTATTGCCGAACATTGATATCATACCACCGGTCATTATGTTTTTCATAAAATTCAAACTCAAATTGGCCAAAATGATCTATGGCATATACATATTTGTCGTATAATTCCGGAATTTTAAATAGCAATTCAGGAAATATCTCCGAAACCTTTTTGTCTATCAATTGGTCATGACTGAATCCCGTAATTTCTTCAAATGCTTTATTAATGTCCATTATCAACAAATCGACCGGGACACCATTATCGTTAAATATGATTTTTTCTCTTGCAAAAGCAACAGGAAGGCTATTGACAATCCTGTTACTTTCTTTGACCTTTTGACCGAATAAATCCATGCTGTGTTTCGGGTAAGTTTCTTAATGTTTAGTGCTATGAAATCATGTCATTTTTACAACCCCAGTTTCCTCACCAAACGTAGTAAGTTCAGTTTAAATAAAAATGCAAATTTATATGTTTTTTTTACAATTGTAAATTATTGATATTTAGTTGAAATAGACAATATGCGGACCTATTCAATATGCTAATTCCGTTTGCTTAAAGCCGGTAATCAACTATTCATTTTTTCAAATCGATTTGGAATGCTTTAAAATGAAATTTAGCTTCAACTGCCCTGTTCATTTGAGTTTAACTTTTTTTCGGATTAATTCAAGTTTTTAATTACCCAATAAAAAGTCGATATTATCTCCCGGGTTGAATTCCCTGGGGGACTGTCCGAACCTGAATACCCTAAACGGCCGCTTACCCAGAAGTTCGATTTTATCATCTTCAACCGACAATAATGTCCCTTCGCGAAGACCGCCCACGTATACATTGTTATTGATGACCATAAACTCTTCAATCCTCTGTTCCCTGGTTTCTCCTCCATGCCCTTCGACCGGGGCATCAAGGTAATGAGGATTGATCTGGAATGGTACAAGACTGAGGCAACCCAGGTTCTCCGGCTCAACAATAGGCATGTCATTGGTTGTACGCATGGTCGGACAGGCAATATTGGCTCCCGCACTCCAGCCCATGTAAGGCAGGCCCTCCTCCACAGCCTCTTTGATGGCCTTCATCAACCGGAGCTGATGTAACATATAAACCAGGTGAAATGTATTACCTCCCCCCACGGCAATAGCAAGTGCATCTTTTACAGACCGAACCGGATCTTTTTCGCGATGGATCGAATAAATTTCGAACCCCATTTCATTAAACACGCGATTGACCCTTTCTTCATATGCATTAAACGATTCTTCAAGGCCTTCATCAGATAAAGCAACTCCCGCATAAGGGACGAAGAGGACCCTTCTTACCCCTGTTTTATTTAAAAAATCCCGGATGTAATCCCTTGGCCATTCGAGATAATCCTCTCCGTAATTCGTGGAATTACTAATTAACAATAACCTCTTTCTCATAATGTTTTATTTGATTTATAAAAGATCAAAGAATTAGTCGCTAATATACAAATTCTTTAATTACGGTACTGAAAAAAGAATTTATCGAAAATAAAGTGACTTTAGCGCGTGATTACCAATTTTTAACGTAGGATTTTTTAAAGTATTTATACCAGTCGCTTCCATCGGTATAATTTTCTGCATTTACTTTGGGGTCGGTATTTGGGTTAGCAACCTGACGGTCGATATAGGCCATTCTGCAAGCCAGGTTTTGTTGGATGGTTTTCGTATCCCGATCAGAATAATTATTGGCTTGAAGCACTTTGAGTAGTTTCAATGCTGTTTCAAATTCTTCTTTGTTTTCATAATCTTTTACTGCCGACTCCAATAGTGCCAGGTTTTTCTTAATTGAAAACAAATAATGCAATGGCATGGGTTCTATCATTCTGCGGATGACTTCAAAATTTGAAGACAATTCCTCCATTTTTTTATGTGTTTCGATAAACTTCTCATGATCATTTGTAATCAAAGCTTCCTTAGCAATGTTGGCCAATTCCTGATATTCAGCAGCAGGGCTGTATTTATTCCTCAATTCAACTATGAGGGCCTTGTCAAATTCACAATAATAATTCTGGGCTACAATATCATTTGTTTCATTGAGCACTTGCAGGGCAGTGATAAAATCACCGGTTTCAATGGTGTTGTTAAAATGTGAAATAATCTTGTCGAAATCACTGTTGGCCAGAAAGCAATGTTTATTAAAAATGCTGTTGTTTAACAGGGTAAGGCTTTCCTGTAATCTCGGGTCATAATCGATGCCGTATTCCATTTGAAGCAAGAAACACCGATCGTAAATTTCCCTTGCTTCATCCAGCTGGTTCTTAAGAACCTTTACTTCTCCAAGCTTGCACTGATCAACCAGGTACGGCGTGGCAGCCTGCACGAAGAAATACGGTAATGAATCATAAATTTCAAATTTAGTGCGTTCCTCCAATTCAAAAGCCTGCAGGAATAACTTATAGGCCATGTAATAATTTCCTGTGTAAAGATAAGTTTTACCATCAGATACATAGTTCTGATAACTGTGGGCATCTACCTTTGCTTTTAAATCATCTGCCTGAAACGAATGTTCAACCCTCGAAGGGTAACTTGCCCTGATAATTGCCGCCCTGTAAATCAGTTCATTTGCCGAAGCAATGTCTTCATTTTCAAATTTTACAAATGCCGAAGCAATTAAATTGGAATAGGTACCGTTGGTGGCTGAAATCAATCCGTGCTTGATTTCATAATCATAATTAAACCGGCCCAGCTCACGGCAAATTTTTTGAGCCTGGTTAAAGCAATACATAGCTTCTTCAAATTCCCCGCTTTCATTGAGCAACTTACCTTTGTTGATATACAGCCTGACCAGTTTTTCAGATAATTTTGTAGTATATTCGTCAGAGATGATGGAGGTGCTGTTATCCTGCTGAAATTTTTTGGCTTTTTGGATGTAATTCTCAGCCAGGTTGTAATTTCCAATATCAATAGCCCGGTCGATCAGGTGAAGGTAGGAATCATATATGCCAAAATTGGCTTTGGATGTGTATAGATGGTGATCGATTGGAAGCGATTTATCTGTATAGATCTGATAAAAATTCTGCGCATTTTGAAGCAATCCCTTGGCAATAAAATATTGTTCATCATCAATAAATTCAGAAGCCTTATCCAGGTACGCCCAGAATATTTGCTCTTCCAGTTTTTTGGTTACAGTAAAAATCTCGTTGCAATAAGCCGACCTCAATAGAATATTATTCAGCCCGGCAAAATAATCGTTAAGCAGTTTTTGGTTGTAAGTAATCTTACCATAGTTAAAAAAAAATGCTGACTGCGAGTGTGTAACATCTTGCGAGAGAATAAAATATCCTGCAACTTCATCCACATATTGCCTGGCAACCGTTTGATAGCTCACATCCATTTTAATAAATTCAGATGAAAGAACCAGAATTTCCATGTTGTTGAAATTCTGAACCAGGTTCGTCCCGAAAGCTTCCATTTTTTGCCTGAAATCAGAATTATTGTAACGGCTGAAGTCAAGGTTGTGAATGAAATCGGATGCTGCGATATATTGGTAGATCCTTTCTAATTCTTTAATACGGATATAGTTGGGGATTATATTTTTAGGTGTCAGGCTTAATTTTGATAAGGTTTGATTTCCATAATCAAAATAAGCCAGGGAGGCATAATATTCATCGATGTAACTGAGCCTTTGCTGGAAGGCTTCCTTATCGTAATCTTCAGAGTAAAAGCTAATTTCATCCAGAACCAGAACATAATCGGCTTCTTCGTCATAGGATTCAAATAAAAAGGAAATGAGAAATTTATTCTCCTGGTTCCTTTTTATTCCCAGGTAGTCCTTCACCAGATAATAATTATTGCTATCAATGATCTTAACGATCAAATCTGCTTTTTCGGGCAACAGAATGTCAGAAATATCAAAGCCTTTATAATATATGTCCCCGGTAAAATATTCACTGGTAATTTCAGCAACTACTTTGTAGGTGTAATCAGCTACCTTTTGAATGCTTTTATGAATGGCATAATGATATGAGAAACGTGTATTGTTCAGACTGGTGAAATTATTCTTAGCAATTTCCTTGATAAAAAAATTGTTGATTTCCCTTTCGTTGGGCATAGAAGGGGTGTATTTTACAACATAGGAATTGGTTTCAGAATGGTCATAAATATCATTGGAGCCAACCACCCGGCCAGTAATGAAAACTATCAAAAATAATATTAAAATCCTAGAATAGTGCACCTTACAAATTTCAGTTATCCGAAAACAGCTAAGATATAAAAAACATTTAACCCAACAAAATATTTAAATATAAATTATAAACAACAGGTTTTTAACTTTTTACATTTATTATGGCATTTTTGTTTCAAAAAACAACATTATAATAATTAAAAAAACGCCTGATTTTCAAGAATCAAGCGTTTTTTTGTGCCCAGAACAGGACTCGAACCTGCACAGCCTCACGGCCACTGGTCCCTGAAACCAGCGCGTCTACCAATTTCGCCATCTGGGCTCAACTGTTGAAAATTCAAAGTTTATCTGCCGTCAGGCAAGTTCGATGTTGAAACTTAAAAAACTTTAAACTTCCAAAGTGCCCAGGACAAGATTCGAACTTGCACACCGTTACCGGCGCCAGCCCCTCAAGCTGGTGTGTCTACCAATTCCACCACCTGGGCTTAAAAGGGAGTGCAAAATTAATAATTTTCAATAATGATGCTGAAAAAAATATTTTTTTTGCAATCCATCCATGAAATAATCCATTTTTAACAACTTGAAAACTTATATTAATGTTAATTTTGCCACATCCTATGCGAAAAGTAACAACTAAAAAATGAAATTTATCAAAATATTCGGAACTGTTAATTCGGGTACTGTTTACCTGGAATGGTTGATCAGGAAGAACCTGGATATACAGATTCTGAACACTTACGACCTGGGATGGAAACACCGGATCGCTCCTTCAAAAGAAGAATTAACGGACGAAACCATTGAAAATGTAATTTATGTCTGCCTGACGAAAAATCCGTACTCCTGGATCTTATCCATGCATAAAAGGCCATACCAACACGAAGCGCTCAAGAAGTTAGGCTTTTTTGATTTCATTAAATTTTCCTATGGAGATTACCGGAATCCGATCATCATGTGGAATCAGAAGAACAATTCATATGTTCAGTTGGCAGATTATGTGAAACATCATATATTAGTGAGTTATGAGGATGTTCTGTACGACCCTAAAAAGTTTCTGGACGAGTTTGCCGATAAATTTCATTTGCGAAAACCTCCTTTTTATAAAAACATCAACAACCTGCTCACCAATTCACATGGGCTGAAACAGAAACATTTTCATAAGGACTACTACCTTGAAGAAAAATGGAAAAGTAAACTGAACCCTGAACACATTGAATACATTAACCAATTTTTAGATAAACAATTAATGCAAAAACTTAATTATTCTATCCTTTAGTTATGTTTACCGAGAATGACATTTTGCAAATTCAATCCAAGGGAATTGATTTGATGACAATTGAGATGCAAATCAGGAATTTCGAAAAAGGTTTTCCATTTGCCCTACTCGTCAAACCTGCTACAATCGGAGACGGCATCGAACATTTTTCGGAAAAAGAAATTTCTGACCTGGTGAAATATTATGATATCCACAAGGGAAATTTCAAAATAATAAAATTTGTTCCTGCTTCAGGTGCTGCCAGCCGCATGTTCAAAACCCTTTTCAACTTTCTTGAATCACCTGAGTTTGACCCAAACGATAAAAGTTTCAATTCAGTCGCTCATTTTATCGAACGTCTGGAAGATTTTGCATTTTTCGAAGACCTGAAGCAGATTATGAGTGAAGCCGGAATTGATTTGAACGAAAAACTTAACAACAAGGAATACCGGATCATTGTCGACCACCTGTTGACTGAAAAGGGACTGAACTATGGAAACCTTCCCAAAGGGCTCTTAAAATTTCACAGATATGAATCAGAAAACAGAATCCCCATTGAAGAACACCTGGTTGAAGCATTTAAATATGCAAATACAGAAGAAACGGCAAGGGTTCATTTTACGGTTTCACCGGAACACATGGAAAATTTTACCGATACAGTAAACAAGATAAAAGGGAAATTTGAGCAGAAATTCAAAATTATCTTTGAAATAGATTTTTCCATTCAAAAATCTTCTACCGATACCATCGCCGTTGACATGAAAAATAAACCTTTTCGAAATGATGATAACAGTTTGTTGTTCAGACCGGCCGGTCATGGTGCACTTATTGAAAACCTGAATGACCTGGATGGAGATATCGTGTTCATTAAAAACATCGATAACATTGTACCCGACAGGTTAAAACCCGACACTACCAAATATAAAAAAGCGATAGGCGGCCTGTTGTTAAAATTGCAGGAAGAAGTTTTTAAATTTCTGCATGAACTGGAAAATGAAAGTGTTACCGATATCAGGCTCAACGAGATTATAAAATTTGCAGAGAAGAAACTATACCTGAGAATTCCAGAAAATTTCGAAAAGCTATCAAATAATCAAAAGCAAGTTTTCCTGGTACGGTTTTTAAATCGTCCGATCCGGGTCTGTGGAATGGTTAAAAATGAAGGAGAGCCAGGTGGAGGACCCTTCTGGATCAAAAATTTGAAAGGTGAAGTTTCATTGCAGATAGTTGAATCGTCCCAGGTTGATCCCAACAACCCGGAACAAATGAAAATATTACAAACGGCAACTCATTTCAACCCTGTCGACCTGGTTTGCGGGCTTAAAAACTATAGAGGAGAACCTTTTGATCTTCGGAATTATGTGGATCCCGAAACCGGTTTTATTTCAGTTAAATCCAAGGACGGAAAAAGCCTGAAAGCACAGGAACTTCCGGGATTGTGGAACGGTGCAATGGCTGACTGGATGACTGTTTTTGTTGAGGTTCCGGTCATCACATTCAATCCGGTCAAAACAGTCAATGACCTGTTGCGCGATCAACACCAACCCGATTGAAATTACAAATTTCTAAATTTAGTAAGTAAATTTTAAATTTAGAATTCTATTTATGGAATATCAGACACAGCTGCTAATAGTAATGATCACTTATATGGCCTTGCTGATCCTTTGGGGAATTTACCAGGGTCGCAAGGTAAAAACCAATGCTGACTATGCAATTGCAGGAAGAAGCCTTCCCGGATGGGCCGCAGCTTTGTCAGAAAGGGCAACGGGTGAATCATCCTGGGCGTTGCTTGGACTTCCAGGAGCAGCTTATGCCACAGGCCTTACCGAGATTTGGACAGCATTGGGTTGTGTTGCAGGAATTATTACGGCGTGGTGGGCCATTGCATGGCGTTTACGCGATGAGGCTGAAAAATTTGAAGCCGAAACCTTTACCGATTATATTGCCAAAAAACACGTCGAAATTGGCCGCTGGATAAGAATGGTCGGGAGTTTTACCATCGTTTTTTTCTTTTTCTTTTATGTGGGTGCACAATTTCTTGGTGGTGGTAAAACCTTGCATACCATGTTTCACATCGATCCAAAACTGGGGATGCTGATCACGGCGGCTATCATTGTGCCTTATACCATTTACGGGGGTTTCAGAAGTGTGGTTTATACCGATGTGATCCAGGCCATCGTAATGATAGCAACCCTTGTGATCGGTCCAATCGTAGGTTTGATCTACCTCTCCAACCATCCTGAACTTTTTGCCCAAAGTATTCCCGAAGCATTATCCAAAGCCGGACCCGGTTATCATTCAATGATCCAGGCAGCATCAGGTTTTGGTGCCGGAGTTGTCATTGTCGGAAGCTTTTCCTGGTTTTTCGGATACCTGGGAGGCCAGCCACAATTGAGTATGCGCTTCATGGCCATTAAAGATCCGATACAAGCAAAAAAGGCGAGGAATATTGGCATTGTCTGGACTCTGATAGCTTATATCGGTGCACTTTCGTTGGGTTGGATCGGCATTGCAATTTTTGGCCCTGACGGACTTGAAGACCGGGAATTTGTCATGCCTGCCGTATTGCTCAAAATTTTTCCACCAGCATTAGCAGCCCTATTGATCACAGGCGCCATAGCAGCCATGATTTCCACAGCCGATTCGTTATTGATTCTTTCGTCAACCGAGTTGTCTGAAAACCTGATCAAGCCTGCATCACGAAAAAAAATTGATCCCAAAAGAAGCCTCGCTCAATCCAGACTCATCACAGCTTTGATTGCC
The DNA here is from genome assembly GCA_016933115.1 of Bacteroidales bacterium. Taxonomy (GTDB): domain Bacteria; phylum Bacteroidota; class Bacteroidia; order Bacteroidales; family JAADJA01; genus JAADJA01. The sequence continues at coordinate 14,289 of JAFGBL010000186.1, forward strand.
GTTATTGCACTTGCTTTTGCTTATGCCTTCGGCGATGGAACGTTTATTTTCACGTTGGTAAGTTATGTTTGGGCCGGGATCGGAGGTACTTTTTCAATCGTTATTCTGTTCACCCTTTTTTGGAAGAAATTTCACGGAACTGCTGCTTTGATTACCATCATTGCAGGATTGACTTTCACCATTATCTGGATCAGCACGGGTATGGACGAAGTGGTCACGGCCAGGTTGATGACGTTTGTGGTGGCTGGTGCGACAGCGATTGCAGCAACTTTCCTCGTTAAAAAACCGACAATGAAAAATAACTAAACAGGCAACAAAATTCCCTTATCATTATTTTTTAAAGAATATACTTTTTCAATTTAAAAAAAAGTCGGATATTTGCACCCCCTTTTTAAGAGGGAATCAGAA
>JAFGBL010000187.1 GCA_016933115.1 Bacteroidales bacterium
ATCAAAAAGTAAAAAAGTGATAACAGGAAAATATTTAATTAAAAAAAAGAAGTTTGAATTCAATTTCCAACAAAATAAATGATAAATTCTGGTTGGTGATTGTCAACCCCAATGCGGGAAGGCGAAAGATAGAGAAGGATTGGGAGAACATCCGGGAATTACTCTTAAAAGCCGAATTGCAATTTCATACTGTATTCACTGAACATAAGGAACATGCTATAAATTTAACACAGGAATTTATTGAGAAAGGTGTCAAGAAATTTGTTGTTGTGGGTGGCGATGGTACACTCAATGAAGTAGTAAACGGAATTTTTTCCCAAAAGAATATTACTTCCGATAAATTTACTGTTGGGATCATTCCTGTAGGTACTGGCAATGATTGGTGCAGGATGTTCAATATTCCTTTTAAATACAAAAAAGCAATAAAAATTATCAGAAAGGAAAGAACTTTTATTCAGGATGTGGGAAAAGTACAATATCATAATTCTTCCGATCAAAAATCCAGGTATTTTATCAATGTCGCAGGGATGGGATATGATGCCGTAGTTGCGGCTAAAACCAATCGTGACAAGGAAACCGGACGGAGCGGCCCCCTGTCGTATTTAAAAAATCTGCTCACAAGCCTGTTCTTTTACAAATTTTCCACCACAACCATATCAATCGATGAAAATGATGAGGTCATAAAAAATAAAACCTTCAGCCTCAGTGTGGGCATTTGTAAATACAATGGCGGGGGCATGATGCAATTACCCAAGGCGATACCCAATGACGGACTCCTGGATTTAACCCTGATTAAAAAAATTGGCAGGTTTGCCGTGATCAGAAATATTAAAAGGCTCTTCGACGGCACACTGCCCGACCACCCCAAAGTGATAACATTTAAAGGAAAAACATTCTCCATCCATTCAGACCCTGAAATTAGCCTTGAAGTTGACGGTGAATCGCTGGGTCATTCTCCATTTAAATTTGAAATCATTCCATTGGGTTTGAAAATGGTAATTGGAAATAAGGAACTGCCATAAATCTTCAATTCCTTATTGTCCAGTTTTGTACATTCCCTGTTGTGATGCGAACACATTGCTTCCGAAATAATAATTCGCGTAATCTTAATATTTTGGATAACAACCGGTTAATTTATTTGGCATAATAGATGAAAATCAACTATTTAATTCTATTTTAAAAAGATGTTCAAGAATTATCTAAAATCTTCTTTAAGAAATTTGTTGAAACGCAAAACCTATACATTAATAAATGTATTTGGGTTGGCAGCAGGAATTGCCAGTTTTCTTATCATTTTTCTTTTTATTACCGATGAATTGAGCTACGATCGATACCATAAAAACGCCCATCGGATTTACCGGTTGGTCAACGTTTATGACTTTGAAGGCGTTGGTGAAAATTCTGCAAGCTCACCTTTCCCGGTAGCATTTGCCTTGAAAAATGATTACCCCAATCTGATAGAAAATGTGGTCAGGGTTTTTAATTTTCAGGCACCCCGAAGTTTTATCGAACATGAAGATAAAAAATTCAACGAACGGTCCTTCTTTTTTGTTGATTCAACTTTTTTTGAAATTTTCGACTATCATTTTATCCTGGGAAATCCTGAGACTGCTTTAAAGGAATTGAATTCAGTGGTTTTAACCGAATCGGCTGCCCGAAAATTTTTCGGACAGGAAGACCCAATGGGTAAAACCATCAAGTTTGAAACAAGCCTTCATCTAAAAGTTACAGGAGTTATTCAGGATGTTCCCGATCAATCACATTTCAGGTTTGATTTCCTTGCTTCGATGTCATCACTGCGGAAAACCTTCGGTGGTCAATTACCCAAAACCTGGGTTTGGAACCCATGCTGGACTTACCTTTTACTTAAGAAAGATGCTGACCCTAATGACCTGGAGGCAAGATTTCCAGAATTTGTGCAGAAATATTTCTGGGATGCGGAAAAAGACAATATTACTTTGTACCTGCAACCCCTTACAGATATCCATTTAAAGTCGAAACTGGACTATGAAATAACTGCCAATAACAATATTTCTTCCATATACATCCTGGCAGCAATCGGTTTGTTTTTACTCATAATAGCAATAATTAACTACATGAACATGTCCACGGCAACTTCTGCTGGCCGGACAAGAGAAATAGGAATTAAAAAAGTAGCCGGGGCAAACCGGGTGCAATTAATATTGCAGTTCCTTGGAGAATCCTTACTCATTACGTTTGTGGCATTACTTATTTCACTGATCCTGATCGAATTCGTCCTTCCCGTATTCAACAATTTCACAGGTAGATCGATTACGCTTAATGAATTGCTGGAAGTAAAAAATATCCTTTTCGTCATCATGTTATGGTTGGTTATAGGAATTGCTTCAGGCATTTACCCCGCTTTTTACCTGTCTTCTTTTCGACCCGTGGGTATTCTGAAAAGCACAACCAGCCTTGGAGTTAAGAGCGGATTACCGAGAAAAATACTGGTAGTAGTGCAGTTTACAATTTCCATCAGCCTGATCATCGCCACCATTATTGTCAGGGATCAATTGAATTTTATGCAAAACGCTGACCTGGGATTCAACAAGGACGATATTGTGGTAGTACCTATCAACAATACTCCAATCGCCAATATTTATCCGACATTTAAAAAAGAACTGTTACAAAATCCCAATATTGCAAGTGTTACAGCGATGGATGATATTTTTGGGGCATCCCACAACACCCATGAGTTTCGACCCGAAGGGTTACCGGAGGATCAGTGGCAATTTTATCCTGCCCTGGTAGTTCAGTACGATTTTCTTAAAACCTATAAAATTGATCTAATTGCGGGTAGAGATTATGAAGAGTCGAATAAAACCGATCCTGTTAAAGGTATCCTCATCAATGAATCAATGGTTAAGCATTTGGGATGGGAATCTCCGCAAGAAGCCCTGGGTAAAAAAATGAGATCGCTGCAAGGAGATGAACGAGTGATTGGTGTGTTCAAAAACTTTCATCAAACCTCATTACATGAGGCAGCCGGTCCGTTTGTGTTGAATATGAAAGAATCGCCGGGTGCAGTTTTATTTTTTATGAAATACATGGCCATTCGAATTCAACCCGGTTCTGAAAAAAATGCCCTGATGTTTATCGAAAAAATGTGGAATAAAACCGCCCCCGGCAGACCGTTTGAATACTTTTTCCTCGACCGGGAACTGGCCGGTTTGTATAAGGACGAAGAAAATCTAAGCAAACTTTCATTTATATTCACTTTCATCATTATCTTTATTGCCGCTTTGGGATTACTGGGACTTGCATCGTTCCTGGCCGAGCAAAAAACAAAAGAAATCGGGATCAGAAAAGTATTGGGGGCAACTACTTTGAACATCATTAAAAACATTTCTAAAGAATTTATTTGGCTCATCTTGTTCGCCAGCATTTTTGCATGGGGGATAGCTTACCTGTTCATTTCCAACTGGCTGAATAATTTTCCTTATAAAACCACCCTCAACTGGATGATCTTCATACTTTCCGCCCTATTTGCCATGACACTGGCTTTAATGATCACAAGTTTCAGGGCTGTGATGGCGTCTCGGGCGGATCCCGTCGAAACGCTTAAATATGAATAATGGTCAGTAAGAATCAAATGCCATTTTTTCGTGCAAATTTCTTTTCCCTGTTCTCAGGGATATGCATTCTTTTATCACCAATTGTTTTGTCTGCCCAAGATACAGCCCTCAGGATCTATTACACCAAAAAGATTTCTGACCCACCTCCGCTTATTGATGGAATTTTTAACGATAATGTCTGGAATATTGTCGACTGGTCGGAAAATTTCATACAGCGGGAGCCGTTTGAAGGCATTGATCCAACCCAAAAAACCTATTTCAAGATTGTTTATGATGATGATAATGTTTATGTAGCTATCAAGGTACTTGATTCGGAACCTGGCAAAATTGAAAAACGGCTGACCAGAAGGGATGAATTTGAAGGTGATTGGGTGGGAATTGCTTTCGATAGTTATTATGACCGGTTAACTGCCTTTTCCTTTGCTGTAAATGCAGCCGGAGTGAAAAATGACCTGATCGTCACCAATGATGATCAGCAGGACGATACCTGGGACCCGGTTTGGTATGTAAAAACAAGCATCGACGAACTGGGTTGGTATGCTGAAATGAAAATTCCTTTAACCCAAATGCGTTTTGCAAAAAATGAAAGCCTGGTTTGGGGAATGCAGGTGATGAGATGGTTATTCCGGCAAGAAGAATTCTCAACCTGGCAATACATTCCGCAGGAATCCTCAAGGTGGGTGAGCAGATACGGCGAACTTCACGGAATTTCAGGAATTAAGCCCAAAAGAGAAATAGAATTGATCCCTTATGTGATGGGCAATACCGAACGATATTTAAAAGAAGAAGACAATCCTTTTGCAACGGGAGAAGAATATGGTTATTCAGCAGGATTGGACGGTAAAATAGCCGTAACCAACGACCTCACGATGAACTTTACCATCAATCCAGATTTCGGGCAGGTGGAGGCTGATCCCTCCGAAGTTAACCTAACGGCTTTTGAAACATTTTTTGAAGAGAAAAGGCCGTTTTTTATCGAAGGGAGCAATATCTATGATTTTCAGGTAACCGATGGAGATAGTGATCTCTCTCTTGACAACCTGTTTTACTCCAGAAGGATTGGACGTAGGCCACATTACGAACCCGAATTAAATGATGACGAATATATTGATGCTCCTGAATCTACGCGTATTCTGGGAGCTTTTAAACTTTCAGGCAAAACACGAAACGGTTGGTCGGTTGGGGTTATGGAAAGTGTCACCAATAAGGAACAAGCAACCATTGATAAGAATGGTGAAAGAAGTAAAATAGCCATAGAACCCTATACAAATTATTTTAATACCCGGCTTCAAAAGGATTTTGGGAAAGGCAAAACCGTGGTTGGAGGCATGATTACTTCAACCAACCGTTTTATCCGGGATGATTCCCTGAATTTTCTTCCTCATTCAGCATATACCGGAGGATTGGATTTTACGAACTACTGGAAAGATAAAAGTTATTTTGGGGGTGTAAATACCGTTTTTAGTCACATTACAGGATCGGAGGAATCGATCCTGGAATTGCAACAGGCACCTCAGCGGTATTATCAACGACCCGATGCCAAACACTTGAGTATTGACAGCACAAGGACAACCTTGGTGGGAAATGGAGGAACCATTCAAGGCGGTAAAATCGGAGGAGGCCACTGGAGGTATACCGGCTGGGTTACCTGGCGAACACCGGGAACAGAACTCAATGATATGGGTTACCTCAGGCAGGCCGACATCATACAACAGGTATTCTGGGCCCAATACAGGATTTGGGAACCATTCAGTATTTTCAGGAATATTTACCTGAATTTCAATGAGTATTCGGCCTGGGATTTTGCCGGTTCGCGGATCTACCTGGGAAGCAATGTAAATTTCAATGGTCAGTTTAAAAATTACTGGTATTTCAGTGGTGGTATTGATCGTACAGCAACCACATTAAACCGTTCGGAACTCAGAGGAGGACCGGGATTGAAATATCCCGGTGACTTTAACCAATGGGCTTTCATATCAACTGATCAAAGAAGAAAACTGGTTTTTGAAATATCAAATTTCAATAATTGGGGAGGAGATAATAGTTCACGGTTCTACAATATTGGTGTTGAATTGAGTTATCGCCCTGTAAATTTATTGTCGGTTTCTTTGGAACCTACCTACACCAATGGGAGCAGGGAGATGCAATACGTTGAAACAATAGATTGGAATGATGATGCAAGGTACATCATATCGCAATTGGACTCGGAAACTTTAAGTACAGATATCAAGATCGATTTAAGCATTACTCCTGACTTTTCCATTCAGTTTTGGGGACAACCCTTTTTATTTGCAGGCAATTATTCAAATTTTAAAAGGGTAACCGATCCCCTTGCTGAAAATTACGAAGATAGATTTTATATATTTTCAGGTTCAGAAATAGTTTACGATTCGGGTGAGGATATTTATCGGGTAGATGAAAATCTTGACGGGAGTTCAGACTACCAATTCGACAATCCGAATTTCAATTTTTTTGAATTCAGGTCAAACCTGGTTGCCCGGTGGGAATACATACCCGGGTCCACAATATATCTGGTGTGGTCTCAGGGGCGAACCGGCGATAATCCGATCGGGGAGTTCAATTTTCGTGAGAATATCACCGATCTTTATTCCATTGTTCCCTATAATATTTTTTTGATAAAATTTTCATACCGGTTTAGTTTGTAAAAAACCATTTCACAAAATCCAATGATTCAATTTTCCGGAAAATAAATATTCTCGTGACAGAGCCAGAATGTATTTACAAGGAATGGTTTATTACCCTACTCGCTGCAAGCAGCGGGGAATACGCCCTGAGATCCAGATACAATGCGTTATCGGGATCAGTTCGTCTTTGTTATTTCAGTTCACTAAAGGTTCTGTAATAACAGTCTCAATGATTTAAGATTATGCATTGGTTTTGTTGTTGGATCAAGTTTTTAAGTGGTATAAACCGAATTGAATAATACATAATCGGTCGTCAAATCAGTTCCCCAGCCCGTAGCACCCGCCTTGCCATTGAAAAGATCCAGCCTGACATGAATATGGGATTCTCGCAACAGTTTTTTCATGTAATTTCGGTCATATTCAACAGGTACACCCTGTTCCAAAACTTTGATCTGCATATTCTCATCACCTAAGTAGAGATCGGTTTTTTCATAATCGAAAGAAACTTCTGCATTCCCAGCTGCACAAATAATCCTTCCCCAATTGGGATCGCGCCCAAATATAGCTGCTTTAACCAGCGATGAAGAGGATATTTTGCGAATGAGTTTTCTGGCCGTTTCCCTGTTGGGGGCCTGAACCACCTCATATTCTATAAACTTGGAGGATCCTTCACCATCTGAAACGATAAGTTTAGCCAGGTGGATCATCATTTCCTCGAAATTTTTTTTAAATACTTTATACCGTTTGTCACGTTTTGATTTCAGGATTTCATTTCTTGCCATTCCATTGGCGAGCACCACCACCATATCGTTTGTAGAAGTATCCCCATCAACTGTGATCATATTGAATGACTTATCAACCGCCTCTTTCAGCATGGTTTGCAATAGTTTAGCATCAATAGCGACATCGGTTACAACAAATGCAAGCATGGTGGCCATATTGGGATGGATCATGCCGGAACCTTTAGCTATTCCTCCAATATTGATTTCGTAACCATCCAAATCGAACTCCAGGAAACCCTCCTTTGGAAATGTATCAGTCGTCAAAATGGCATTAGCAACCAATGAACCTGCATTTGATTTTGAACTTAATTTTTTCACATTCTCTTTGATCCCGGCAACTATTTCACTTGTTGGAAAGGGTTCACCAATCACACCGGTGGAAGCAACCAAAACCATTTCTTTCTTAATTCCAAGCTCTTCACCCAGGGTCTGGGCCATGGCTTCTGCACCTTCAAGACCTTGTTTACCTGTGCACGCATTGGCATTCCCTGCATTTATTACAATTGCCTGGGCTCTGCCGCTTGCAATATGTTTTTTTGTAACCTTTAGCGGTTCGGCAATCACTTTGTTTTGTGTGAACACTCCGGCTGCAGTAGCCGGTTTTTCCGAATAAATTATAGCCAAGTCCCTCCGCATCGATTTGATGCCGGTGTGAGCCCCCCAGCAACTGATCCCTCTAACATTGGTAATATTTTTAATCATCATACAATTTCTTAAAAAGCTCTTTATTTAATTAGCTCTACGGACTGACCGGGATTAAATTCAAACCGGATTGTTCCTCCAGGCCCAGCATCAGGTTCATGTTTTGAACTGCCTGTCCGGCAGCACCTTTAACCAGGTTATCGATAACACTTACCACAATGGTCCAACCGGTTCGTTCATCCGGTGTAATGCTGATATTGCAATAATTTGAACCCCTCACCTCTTTTATGGCCGGTGGATCATCACATATCCTGACAAACGGGGCTGCTTGATAAAAGTCCGTGTATACTTTGGTCAATTCATCCTTTCTCATCTTTTGATCCGACCGGAAATACATGGTAGATAATATTCCCCTGTCGACTGGCAACAAATGCGGGGTAAATTGCACCTGTGTTTTCTTCCCAAAAAGTCTATCAAATGCTTCCTGTATCTCAATTGTATGCCGGTGGTTGGTGATTCCATATGCCTTAAAATTTTCGTTCACACCTGAATAATGGGTGGCTCTTTTAGCCTTATTTCCAGCGCCGGTTAAACCTGATTTGGAATCGATAATAATTTGTTCTGTGTCGACCATTTTATTTTTAATCAATGGTGCTGCTCCCAAAATGGCACTGGTTGGATAACAACCAGGATTGGCTACCAGGTCTGCACCATTTATCTCATTTGCAAATAATTCAGGAATCCCAAAGACAGCTCTATCAATGCCTTCAGGAAATATGTGTTCTTTGGTATACCATTCTTCATAAACTTGTTTTGAACTTAAACGAAAATCTCCCGAAAGGTCCACAATTTTGAATGGCTCTTTACTAAACAATTTCACGTAATTCATCGAAATACCATGTGGCAAAGCAAGGAAAACCAGGTCCAGATCATGGCTTAGGATATTATCGACTGGTTCAAGTTGGTTGTCAACAATTTCCCTGAAGAAAGGATGAATATCAGAAATAGATTCACCGACTTTGCTTTCAGAGCATAACACTTCAACTTCAACATCCGGATGATGGATGAGGATTCTCAACAATTCCGATCCTGTAAAACCTGTTGCTCCTACAATGCCAATTTTTTTCTTATCCATTAGCCCTGATTGTTTTTAGCGACTTCCTCAACACTTCAACAATTGTTTCTAAATCTTCCATTCTGATATTTAGCGGAGGCAACAACCGAAGTACTTTTCCTGCTGTTGAATTTGCCAAAACCCCCCTCTTCATCATTTCCATAACAAGGGGCCTGGTTTCAAAGTCAAACTCAATCCCGACCATCAATCCGATAATTCGAACATCCTTTACAGATTTCCCGCGAAATTCATCAATCCTTGCTCTTAACCATTCTCCTTTTTCATTCACCTCTTTTAATAAATTTTCTTTTTCAATTACCTCAATCACAGCCAAGGCAGCACGACAAGCCAACGGGTTTCCACCGAAGGTTGTTCCATGATCTCCCGGCTTGAGGGCCTCACTGACTTTTTTGTTTGAAAGCACAGCACCAATTGGAAATCCTCCTCCCAATGCCTTGGCGAGGGCAATAATATCCGGTTGTATACCATAATGCTCCATTGCAAACATTTTCCCAGTCCTGCCAATACCGCACTGAACTTCATCGAATATCAGGACAATCTCCTCCTTTTGGCACAATACGGATAAATTCTTAATGAATGTCGGATCGGCAATATTGATTCCCCCTTCTCCCTGTACCGGTTCGATGATAATGGCTGCTGTTTCATCGTCCACGGTTCTTAATATCGAATCCATGTTGTTGAATTCAGCATGTTTGAATCCCAATGGAATCGGTTCAAAACCCTGTTGCATTTTCAGACCACCGGTGGCAATAGTAGCCAATGTTCTCCCATGAAAAGATCCAGAGAAGGAAATGATATCTCCACCCCTTCCAATACTATGGGCATACTTGCGGGAAATTTTTATGGCACCTTCCACTGATTCTGCTCCGCTATTACATAAAAAAATCCGGTCCATTCCAGAAATTTCCGACAGTTTTTGTGATAGTTTCGCTTGTGGTTCATTCAAATAAAAATTAGAAATATGGATCAACTTCTCAGCTTGTTGTTGAATCGCCTCTACTACTTCCCGATGACAATGTCCGATACTGTTCACTGCAATTCCTGACAGTGCATCGATGTATTCATTGCCGTCTACATCCCAAACCCTTGAACCTACACCTCGTTCAAGGACAACGGGGTAACGGTTGTAAACCGGTAGATAAAACCGATCATCCATTGCCAGTATGGCTTTACTTATTTGGTTTTTTTTCTTTAATTCCATAATTGTTACCTGTGAATAACTGTTCCCACCTGCATATCAGTAGCAACTTCCAATATTTGCTCAGGAACAGTACCATTGATAATTCTTGCCTCTTTTGCACCTTTATTGATCGCTATTTCACACGATTCGATTTTGGGGATCATTCCTCCCTGAATGATTTCATCCTCCAGCAATTGGTTCGTTGCACCCAGGGTTAAATCACGGATGATAGAAGTAGGGTCATATCTTTCACGCAATAATCCGTCAACATCGGTTAGCACAATAAATTGACTTGCTTTAAGGGCTCCTGCCAGGTGACCTGCAAACATATCCGCATTGATGTTGAATCCATTGCCGGCTTTATCGTCGGCAAGGCATGTAATTACAGGAATAAAATCATTTTCAAGCAATAACAGGATCAATTCGGAATTTATCAAATCTACATCCCCAACTTGTCCCAGGTCAACTTTTTGAGCCGCTCCATTAACCATCTGCTCTTGTATCCTTTTGCAAGCGACTACGGTTTTTCCATCTTTACCCGACATGCCGACAGCTTTGTAACCCAAAGCATTGATCATGCTGACAATTTTTCCGTTCACCTTCCCTTTCAACGCCATTTCAACATATTCAAAAGCCTCAGAAGAAGTTTTTCTGTGGCCGTCGATAAACTCCGATTCTATTTCAGCCTCAATCAAAGCCTGTTTGATGAACGGTCCTCCGCCGTGTACTATAACTACATGAAAATCCCGGTCTTTTAGGGAGCATATATTTTTCAGTACCTTTTTTTTAAGATCGTCATCTATCATGGCATTTCCACCATATTTGAAAACGATGATTTTTTTGTCCAAATTCATGGATTTTTGCATCTCCTTAAGCCGACATTTATAAGATCAGCATTTTTGATAATTTATTGCTATGTTATATGATATTCAACTTATTTACAATGTGCAGGCCTAAAATAAACATAGCAACTATTTTAGCAATATAAACTACTGATTGACAAATAGTAACTGAAAGGAAAAATTATGATTCCAATTAAAAATAAGGAATAGAAGATTGGGTAATTTTTACCCAACTGGGTAATTACAAAACCCGGATTTGCCAGAACGGAACTTAATTTCTGACTTTTTGCTTTTTTACATGGTTGATAATGCCCCCGTCAAGTATTATTTCACGTTGACGGTGGCTAAGGTTATAAGTTAATTTTATTTCTAACATTCGGTCATTGATCGAGGCTGTTACCGGTTTATCATTTTTTATGGCAAATATCAATCCTTCAATCCGGATAACATCATTTTGCTGAATTTTATCATAATCCGAAGGATCATTAAATTCAAATGGTACCATGCCAAAATTCACAAGATTCTGCCAGCCGATCCGTGCATATGATTTCGCAATGGTAAATTTTTGACCGAGATATCTTGGGGCCAATGCTGCATGCTCACGGCTGGAACCTTGTGCATAATTATCCCCTGCCACAACACAAAATCCATTATAATCATCCTTGTTTTTTATTGCTCTTTTGTAAAATTCGTGGTCAACAACGAAATAGGTATATTTACTTATTTCCGGAATATTGGAACGCAAAGGCAAAACATCGGCTCCTGCTTTCAGGATTTCATCCGTCGAAATGTTGTCGGGAATTTTAAGCAATACGGGAATTTCAAAACGATCATGCAATCCATCGAAATCTGGTAACGACTTTATATTGGGTCCTTTAACCAAATCTTTTCCACTTCCGTTGGGTTGGATCAGCATTTTTGAGTTGGTTTGTATCTTCTCAGGCTCTTTCCATATCGGGTATGAAATTTTATATTTCTTTTCAAGCTCCCGCGGGTCAGTAATCTCCCCGGTAATGGCAGCTGCAGCAGCAGTTTCGGGGCTACACAAATAAACCTGGTCATCCAAAGTTCCCGATCTGCCCGGAAAATTTCTTGGCATGGTACGGAGGCTGATAGTGTTGGTAGCGGGTGCCTGCCCCATTCCAATGCACCCCATACAGCCTGACTGATGAATTCTTGCTCCGGCAGCAAAAAGATCTTTCATTGCACCCATTTGAGAGAGATTTTGAAGTACCTGCCTTGAAGTGGGATTAATATCGAATGATACATCAGGAGATATTGTCTGACCCCTCACAATTTGAGAAACGATCCAAAAATCGCGTAAAGCCGGATTGGCCGAAGAGCCGATCACGACTTGTGCCACCGGTCGACCACTAACATCTCTGATGGGCACAACATTTCCTGGACTGCTGGGCAATGCGATCAAAGGCTCCAACTCCGAAAGATTGATCTCATCATTTGAATCATACCCGGCTCCTTCATCTGAAATCAATTCAGTCCAATCACTTGCCCTACCTTGCTGAATGAAAAATGTTTTGGTGTTCTCATCGGAAGGAAAAACCGTACTTGTCGCACCCAATTCCGTCCCCATATTGGCAATTACATGACGATCCCAAGCACTTAAGAATTTCAATCCCGGGCCGTAATATTCAATCACATAACCACGACCACCTTTGACATCATACCTTCTAAGCATTTCAAGCACTACATCCTTTGCACTGACCCAGGCTGGTAATTCACCGGTCAATTTAATCCCCATTGTTTTTGGCATTTTTACAAAATAGGGCTCACCTGCTGAAACAAGGGCAATATCGAGACCGCCGGTACCCATGGCCAGCATTCCGATTCCGCCGGCGGCAGGCGTATGACTGTCTGACCCAAGCAAGGTTTTACCCGGCGATCCAAAGCTTTCCTGGTGAACCACGTGACTGATCCCATTACCCGATCTGCTGAACCAGTATCCAAAGCTTGAAGCTGCAGATTGTAGGAACAGATGGTCATCCATATTTCTGTAGTCGGTTTGTAGTAAGTTGTGATCAATATACTGCACTGCAACTTCTGCCCGGGTTTTTTTGAGGCCAAGTGCTTCCATTTCAAGCATGATAAGGGTTCCCGTTGCATCCTGCTGAAGAATCTGGTCAATTTTCAACCCAATTTCACTACCGGGAATCATTTCACCTGTGAGAAGATGATTTTTAATTAGTTTCTGAGTTGCATTGTACTTTTTCATTTTGATCGGATTAATCGGTTCTTAAAGGATTCCTGTTAAATAAGACTTTTTTTATGCATCGAATATTGTCTGTACCAAAAGATTACCCAGCGTATTTTGGCGTTTAATTTTGCCAAATAATAATGTCAATAAAGGATGAAGTCATTAAAAGAATAATTATTAAAAAATGTTAAAATTTGTAATCCAGCCATGCACGGTTGTGAACACACAATCAATAATTTCGAACAAAATATTGAAATACTTGCTGCGATTACATTCAACAAATAGCTGATTTTTAATCAGTAGTGCCTGTTGGCACAAAGTATGAAACACCATCGGATTGATTAAATCATTGTCGTATGATCAAAAACTATCTTCTCAGCCTTTATCGAAACATCACCCGCAACAAATTTTATTCAATCCTGAATATTGCCGGCTTATCAATTGGCATAGCCGGAGCCATTTTCATTTTAATTTATATACAAGATGAATTGTCATACGATAAATACAACGAAAAATACGAACGTATTTACAGGATAGAATCCGATTTTACTATCGGTGGTAAACATGATCAATTTGCCATTGTTCCGGTACCAATGGGTCCTGCGCTTAAAATTGAGTTTCCTGAAGTTGAATCTTTTTGCAGGTTGATTGATGCCGACAACACTTTATTCAGAGCAGGTGATAAGGAGTATTACGAAGACTATTTTTATTTTGCCGATTCTACCATTTTTGATATTTTCACATATGATCTGATACAAGGCGACCCTAAAACCTGCTTGAACGAACCCAAAACGATAGTACTAAGTGAAAAGATTTCAAATAAATATTTTGGTAATGAAAACCCGATGGGAGAAATTCTTACATCAGGTAGCGGCAATAACTACAAGGTAACCGGAGTGATGAAAAATCAGCCCGGGAACAGCCATCTGAAATTTGATGCGTTGATTTCGGGGATGTCCATTGCCCAGGATGTGGGTGTTGATGACTTTAACAGCCTGGAACCCATTCGATTTTGGAATATTGGTGTTTATACCTACATTTTACTGAAGGAAAATTCAAGCATGCAAAGCATTCATGATAAATTCCAACCCTTTTACGATAAATACATGAAACCCATTGGCGACCAGATCAATGCCAGTTTTAAACTTGTTTCAACACCTCTGGCCGAAACCCATTTTAGAAAAGGATTGGGCGCCGAACAACCAACGGGAAACAAAGCTTATATCATCATTTTTTCAGCAGTTGCTTTGTTCCTTTTAATCATCGCCGCCATAAACTATATGAATATGGCAACTGCACGCTCTTCGAACCGTGCGAAGGAAGTTGGTATCAGGAAAGTTATGGGTGCTTATAAAAACCAACTTGTCCGGCAGTTTATCAGTGAATCCCTTGCACTTTCGATCATGGCTTTGTTGATTGCCATAATAATCGTTACCCTTTTGATGCCGGAATTCAATCAACTTTCCGGCAAAGAATTGACTTTTAACCTGGCCGGTAACCCCATGATTTTTATCGAAATTCTGATCATCACCCTGATTACGGGTATCATTGCGGGAAGCTACCCCGCTTTTTATCTTTCAGCCTTCCAGCCGGTAGTGGTGCTAAAGGGAATCACAAGCAAATCGGGTAAGAAAAGTAGCTGGTTAAGGAGGGTCTTGGTGGTTCTTCAGTTTACAATAGCCATATTTATGATCATCGGGGCTATCGTTGTTTCCACACAACTTCATTACCTGAAAAACAAAAATCTGGGATTTAACAAAGAAAACCTGGTAGTGATGGAAATTCAGGACTCAGCCTTTAGAAGTAAAATACAAACTTTTAAAAAAGAATTGTTGACTAATCCCGACATTATTTCAGCAACAAACACTACCGGCGTTCCGGGTAACATCAATTGGATCCAGGTTTTGAAATTTGAACAAACGGATAAAATGGAAGACCATTCCATCATTCTGGCACAAACCGATTATGACTTTGCCGATGTATTAGGGCTGGAGTTTGTTCAGGGCAGAAATTTCGACCGGAACATGGGGACAGATGCATTGGAGGCGGTTGTCATAAATGAAGCAACTGTCAGGGAATTTGGGTGGGAGGATAATCCCATCGGAAAAAAAATTCATTACGGATGGGAACTCGACGGTTCAGGTGGAAGAATATTGAAGGTGATCGGAGTGGTAAAGGACTTTCACTTCAGGTCGTTGCACAATAAAATCGAACCGATGATCTTTTTTATGGCCGAGAGACCAAGATACCTGCTCACTTGCCGAATTAATCCGGAAAATCAAAAAAGTACATTGGAGTTCATCGAATCAAAATGGAATGAATTCAATGCCAAAAGGCCTTTCGATTACCAGTTTCTGTCGGAATCGATGGATGATATGTATCAGGCAGAGGAAAAAATCGGGCAAATCATCCGCCTTGCTGCCGCACTTACAATATTTATCGCCCTGCTCGGGCTTCTTGGCTTGTCCTCCTTTGTAGCCGAGCGACGCACCAAAGAAATTGGGATCAGGAAAGTGGTTGGTGCAGGGGTCGTGAATATTCTGAATCTTTTGTACCAGGAATTTATCCTGCTGATCCTGATAGCCTTTATCATTGCCGTACCACTTGCCTGGTGGAGGTTGGATATCTGGCTGAACGATAGCTTTGTTTATCATCAGCCACTGCAATGGACCACTTTTGTTTTCAGCGGAATTCTGGCTTTTATCATCGGAATGTGTACGATCAGTTTTTACATTATTCGGGCAGCAACTGGTAATCCGGTGAAGGCAATTAAATATGAATAAGCCTGAGGATCGCATTAAATAGGCACAAAAAAATTCTTAGATATCGGGTAAATTTTATTTTGATAGAAAAATAAAATAGCTATATCTTTACACTTCTATTAAAGGAAATCCAACAATTTCCGGAAATTAAATCAGGGTAGGTGGTAGTCCTTAATATGACCAAGGCAGATTTCCGGAGTTTTTATAACGATGCTTAAAAATTATTTCAGAAGCCTGTATAGAATTTTTATCAGAAATAAATTTTATTCCCTGATAAATATATCCGGCCTGTCTATCGGGATAGCTACTTCACTTTTTATTTTGTTTTATATACAGGATGAGCTTTCGTATGATAAGTACCATAAAAATTACGATAGAATTTTTCGTATCGAATCGGATTTTGCGGTAAATAACAATCACAACCGATATGCCACAGCACCAATCCCTTTGGGGCCGGCGTTAAAACGGGAAATGCCGGAGATAGAAGAATTTGCCCGTTTAGATGTATTTGGCAATTCACTTTTTCGATACCAGGATAAAGAATATTTCGAAACCAATTTTTATATTGCGGATTCAACGGTATTCAAAGTTTTTACCCATCGTTTCCTGAATGGCAATCCCGATCATTGCCTTGTTGAACCAAATTCAATCGTACTTACCGAATCCATTGCATTAAAATATTTTGGAGACGAAGATCCAATGGGCAAAATCCTGGCAACTGTAAATGGATATTCATACAAAGTAACCGGTATCATTGAAGATTTACCGCAAAACTCACATCTCAAGTTTGATGCACTTGTCTCGGTTTCTACCTGGGCGGAAGAATACAGCACTACAAAACCGAGCAGGTTTTGGAGAATCGGAACCTTCACGTTTATAATGCTTCAGAAAGATTCAGGCATTGAAGCAGTGATGGAACGATTCCCCGATTTCTATATAAAGTACATGAAAGATTTGGGTGATCAGTTCAATGTCACCTATGAAATGACAGCAACACCGCTGGCACAAACACACTTCAGGAAAGGGTTGGATGCCGAAAGACCTACCGGAAACAAAGCATATATTCTCATTTTTTCGGTCGTTGCCATTTTTGTATTGGTTATTGCCATAATCAATTACATGAATATGGCAACTGCCCGGTCGGCTGCCAGGGCCAGGGAAGTGGGAGTCAGGAAAGTGTTGGGTGCAGACAAAAACAGTCTTATCAGGCAATTTTTAACTGAATCAATGGTCCTCTCTTTTATTGCTTTGATCATTTCACTTATCCTGGTTTGGATCCTAATGCCTGAGTTCAATGAAATGATCGGAAAGGAAATTACATTAAAACTGTTGTTTCAGCCGGAAATTTTTTTAATAATATTGGCAATAACCATAATCGTCGGTTTGGTTTCAGGTAGCTATCCTGCATTCTATATTTCATCTTTCAGTCCCCAAAGGGTTCTCAAAGGTGATTTAAGCCGGTCGGGAAGGACAAGTATTTTACTAAGAAGGATTTTGGTGGTGATTCAGTTTTTTATGGCAATCGTTATGATCTCAGGGACTATGGTAGTCTCATCACAACTTCAATTCTTAAAAAACAAGGATCTTGGTTTTGATCGGAACAACCTGGTTGTATTGGAAATGCAGGATGAAACATTTTATAACAACATTCCGGCTTTTAAAAAAGAATTGCTCCAAAGTCCCGATATTCTTTCTGTTTCGAATTCCATGGGTATCCCAGGCAGTATAAACTGGATTGCAAACATGCGGATTGAACAGGAAACGGGAATGACGGACAGAGCCATCATTTACGACAAAACCGATTTTGATTTTGCTAAAGTATTCCAACTCGAATTCGTTCAAGGACGGGATTTTGACGAATCCATGGGAACCGATGCACTGGAAGCTGCCATCATCAATGAAACGGCAGCATATGATTTTGGTTGGACTAAAGACCCGATCGGAAAGAAAATCCATTTTGATTTTAAGCAGGATGGAACCGGAGGGCGGATGTTAAAAGTCATAGGTGTAATAAAAGATTTCAATTTCAAATCGCTGCACAATAATATTGAGCCTTTACTTATAATGGTGAATGAAAATCCTGCGTATTACCTTACTTGCAAGATCAGGGAAGGTAACCGGCATGATGCGGTATATTATATAGAGGAAAAATGGAAAAACTTCGGAATTAAATTACCATTCAGTTACAAGCTATTGAGTGAGAACCTCGACGACATGTACAAGGCCGAAGAAAAAATTGATAGTATCTTTTTTATTACGACAATCGTTGCTATATTCCTGGCTTTGCTTGGGTTATTGGGTCTTTCATCCTATATTGCCGAACAAAAAACCAAAGAAATGGGGATTCGCAAAATTCATGGTGCAACTTTATGGGATATATTGCTGATACTATACCGTGAGTTTGCCAGGTTAATTTTAATCGCCTTTATAATAGCTGTGCCTGTAGCCTGGTGGCGACTCAACCTTTGGCTTGAATCGGGTTTTCAGTATTATAAACCATTGGACTGGATGGTTTTCATTTATGCCGGGACAATAGCCTTTCTCATCGGGATGCTCACTATAAGTTATTTTATAATTAAAGCGGCTTCACGAAATCCGGTAGAAGCCATTAAATATGAATAATATCAGTAAGCTGCAATGTCAACAACGGAATCTCCTAACACAGCCATTGTTCGCATGTGTACAAAGATTGCCCGCCGCCGAACAATGTTAATAAATGTTAAAATCTGGCATTCGAATAAAGGGCTGAATATCATAATTTTGACATTCATGGCATAATATTGGAGTACGCTTGAACAGCCTGTTTTATCAGGTTTTTGGAGTATCAGGTTATTAATTTACACAGCTTCTTAAGTAAACGATCCGAGATATGGGAATGGACAGAGTAATCGAAAAGAAAAAATGGACCACTAGAAAAATCCTGAATATAGTTGCTATCAGTGCTTTTGTGCTTTTTTTAATTTACCTACTGTTGTTCAGGGATAAACGGAGTAAATTATATATCGATAAATCACAAATAACCATTGCCACCGTCCTTGCCGACAAGTTCCAGGAGTTCATCCCGGTTGACGGGGTTGTATTTCCCAGGAATACCATTTATATAGATGCAGTACAAGGCGGTTTTGTGGATAAGGTTTATGTTGAAGACGGCGCCATGCTGAAAAAAGGCGACACCATCATGAAGCTTTCCAACGCCAATATGGAGCTGAGCCTAATGGAACAGGAAACCCGTATTTTCGAAGCTGTGAACAACCTGGAGAACACCAAGATCAGTTTGGAACAAAATAAGTTCTACCGGCAAAGGGATATTGTCCAGTTGCAGTATCAGATTGATGAAGCTAAAAGGGATTTTGAGCGAAAGAAACAATTGTATGATCAAGAAGTGATCTCTGACAAAGAATACGAAGATGCCAAGAGAGATAATGATTATTCGATCAAACAACTGCAAATTTCGCTGGAATTGAAAAAGCTCGATTCCATCAGTTCAGCCAAGCGAAGCAAACAAATTGATATAACCATGGATCGCATGTTGGAAAACCTTGAGATGCTCAGGGCCAACCTCGAAAACCTATACATCAAAGCTCCGACCGATGGGCAACTCTCCTCTTTCAGTGTTGAAATTGGTGAAACCAAAAATGCAGGAGAACATTTGGGCCAGATAGATATGAAAGACGGGTTCAAACTGAAAGCAAACATTGATGAACGCTATATCTCAAGGGTGTATATAGGACAGGAGGCGGAATTTGATTTTGCAGGAAAAACCTATCAACTGGCCATTGGCAAAATATATACCGATGTTACCAACGGATCATTCCAGGTTGACCTCTTTTTTGAAAGAGACGAACCCGACCAGATCAAGCGTGGCCAAACATTACAGCTTCGGCTGTCATTTAGCAGTGCATCCGATGCAATCATTGTGAAGCGCGGAGGATTTTTCCAGGAAACAGGAGGAAACTGGATATATGTTGTTGATCCTTCGGGAGAATTTGCAACCAAACGAAAAATTAAAATCGGCAGACAAAATACGAACTATTATGAAGTAATGGAAGGCCTGGAGCCAGGAGAACATGTGATCATCTCATCTTATGACTCATTCGGAAGCAAAGACAAACTGGTATTCAGGTAGGAAGGCATATGGCTCAACTTGAAATGAACTATAAATTAAATTGTTATATGAGCCAAAATTACTCAGTTATGGAAAAGTGGCACAAGGCAACACAGATCAGTAATAAGATTCAAAAAATTGCAGAAAATATTGAATTCAGAGCGCAATTGAGTCCTTACAGGCAATTCAAAAAAGCAGACTTGGTTTCCCAGGGCATTGAGCTTTTCGGAATTGATCAAAAATCACCTGAAAAGGTAGATTACAGCGGTTTTCTGAATTATGCAAGGAAATTTGTATATGAAAGCTCCAATACCGTTTCAGGAATGTACCAGAAAAAACTGATTTCCGAATCGGATAAGGACAGATTGCTTTCCGATCTTGTAATTCTGAACCGGGAAGTGACCCAATTGAAAAATTTAACGAAAACCATAAGAAATTAATAACATTATAAAACCATTGTTATGATTAGAACAGTAAATCTGACCAAAGTTTTCAGAACCGACGAAGTGGAAACCACCGCTTTAAATAACGTTACATTTGAAGTAAAACAAGGTGAATTTGTCGCCGTTATGGGACCCTCGGGTTGCGGGAAATCAACCCTGCTGAATATTCTGGGCCTACTGGATAACCCCACGGGGGGAGAATATTTTTTCCTCGACAAGGAAGTTTCGGATCATTCCGAAAAACAAAGGGCTAAATTGAGAAAAGAAAATATAGGTTTTGTTTTTCAGAACTTTAACCTGATTGATGAGCTGAACGTTTATGAAAACGTTGAACTACCGTTGATTTACCTGGGGATGAAATCTTCTGAGAGAAAACAAAGGGTAGAGGAAGTGCTCGAATACATGAAGATCATTCACCGCAAAAAACACTTTCCTTTGCAACTTTCAGGCGGACAACAACAGCGTGTTGCAGTAGCAAGGGCTGTTGTAGCAAAACCTAAACTGATCCTCGCTGACGAGCCTACCGGAAACCTCGATTCAGCCCATGGCGAAGAGGTGATGAATATGCTGGAAGAGTTAAACCAAAATGGAACAACACTCATTATTGTTACACACTCTCAAAGGGATGCCGAATATGCCCAAAGGATCGTTCGGTTGTTCGACGGACAGATTATCAATGAAAACATCAAGGGAAAAGTGAATTCAGTAAAAATTTAGGTTTGCGAGCAGGAATTATTGCAGTTACCTGAATTAATAAAACCAAGAAAGAACCTGTTTATGCCATGTTTAATAACTATCTGAAAATTGCATTTCGGGTACTTTTCCGTGAAAGGACCTATGCCCTGATCAACATCATCGGGCTGATGGTCGGCATTGCATCATTTGTGTTGATTCTGTTGTATATTCAGTACGAACTTGCTTTTGATAAACACATCCCCGACATTAACAACCTATACCGTTGTGTGGAAATTCAGCATGCCCAGGGTGTGGGTGACCAGCACGTTGCAGTTACCATGGGCCCATTGGGTAAGGCTCTGGTAAACGATTTTCCCGAGATCACCAAACAAGTGCGTATCATGAATTGGGGAAGGAATTCTATTGTTTATGACAACAAACAGTTCAATGAAGATAATGTAGCCTTTGCCGATCCTTCCATTTTTGAACTTTTCGATATTCGACTTGTAAAGGGTGATACATCAACAGCATTGACTGAGGTTAAATCGCTGGTTGTTTCGAAAAAAGTTGCTGAAAAGATCTTTGGTTCGGAGGACGACGCAATGGGAAAAACCGTCCTGTTTAACGGTCAGGAAGGATATTTGATCAAGGGTGTCATGGAGGATCAGCCCTTGCAGGCACATTTCAGGCTCGAAATACTGATCTCCTTCAGCACTGCTGACGATCGGTACGAATGGCTAAAATACTGGGGAAACAACTCTATGGCGACTTATGTCAAGATAAAGGTAGGTACTGACATAGCCGAACTCGAAAAGAAATTTCCCGACTTTGTCCTGAAGCATGTTGAACCCGAAGATGAATCATGGGTATGGCAACTCTACCTGCAACCGGTAAAGGATATTCACCTGAAGTCGGGCCATATTAAATTCCAGGTTGCCAATTACAATCAGGGAAACATCAATATGGTTTACGTTTTTGGAATAATTGCATTTTTGATTATTCTGGTGGCATCCATCAATTTTATCAATCTCGCCATTGCCCGAAGTGTTAAAAGAGCCAAAGAGGTTGGTATGCGTAAAGTGCTGGGGGCCAACCACTGGAACCTGATGTACCAGTTTTTGGGAGAATCGTTTATCATTACTTTAATTTCTATCGCATTGTCCCTCATTTTGATTGAATTATTGCTTCCGGTTTACAACCGGATTCTGGGAACAGATTTCTTCATCGACTTTACTCATAATGGTATATTCAATTACGGGTTGATAGTAATTCTTGTGTTCGTCAGCCTGTTGGCAGGAAGCTATCCGGCTTTTTTCCTGAGCCGATTCAGGCCGATCAGGGTGTTGAAGAATAACCTCAAAAACGAAAAGGGAGGTTCCGGCTACCTGAGTAAAGGGCTGGTCACCTTGCAATTTGTGTTCTCAATTGGCATGTTGTTTAGCATTGTGGTGGTTTATCAGCAATTTAGTTTCCTGAACAATAAGGATCTTGGATTGAACTATGAAAGTGTTGTTTCTGTTCCCCTGTTCAATCACAATTCTGAAGAAGAGGTGCAGCGAATTGAAAATTCATTTGGTTCTGTTCCTGGTGTTGCCGAGATATCTCATGTTTCGTTTATCAATGGTGTCAGCGGATCGCAAAGTTCGCTAAATGTGGATGATTCTGCACAAACCCGCATTACATGCCGAATCGGTTATGTAGATTACAACTATTTTCCAATGATGGGCATCCCGGTAGTTGAAGGAAGGAATTTCAGCAGCGAATATTCACTCGATGAAGAAGAAGCAGTTATTTTAAACCAAGCCGCTGTGGATTACCTGGGATGGGAAAACCCCATTGGGAAAACTTTTCAACCCATCATGGATACTGTTCATAAACGAAAAGTGATCGGGGTCATTCATGACTATCATTATTACTCTTTGCATTCGAAAATTGAACCCGCCGCCTATATTATCCGTTATGAAAATTCATATACCCTGGCCATTAAATTAAATCCCGGAAATCAGCAGGAAACAATACAGCAACTGGAAGACAAATGGGCTGAATTATTTCCCGGTGTTCCATTTGAATACCAATTTGCCACTGATTACGTTAAAAACCAATACCGCGACGAAAGCAACACCCTTACCCTGTTCACCTATTTTACCTTGTTATCCGTGCTGATCTCATGCCTTGGCTTATACGGGCTTACATCCCTGATGACCCAAAGAAAAACCAGGGAAATTGGCGTTAGAAAGGTATTTGGAGGGTCAGTCATCAATATTATTTTGTTGCTTTTAAAGGGATATGCCAGATTAATTTTAATCGCTTCAATAGTGGCCTTACCTTTAGGTGCCTACCTGATGACAAGGACACTGAATAATTTCGCTTACAGGATTGATATGTCCTGGTACTTTTTCATCCTGCCGGTTATATTGGTCGGAATATTTGCCATACTTACAACCGCTTACCATGCCATTAAAGCCGCCAATATGAACCCGGTGGATGCTATCAGATATGAATAACTAATATTTTAAAGCTATGAGAGAAGTCGTAATCCTTATCCCGGATGTTGAGCCGGAACAAAACGTGGAAATCGAGGTCAGCATCAATGGGAAAAAACGTACCATTCATTACAAGGTGGAATTATTGAGTTGGGAAAAACATGAAGTACCCCCAAAAGATAAGGTCACCGTATTGAAACATTTCATACAGGAAAAAGAAAAAGATTGGGAACTGGTTGAAATCGGCGCACCCGACGATGGCAATATACCTCTTATGTTCAGAAGAAAAGGGGATGTTTTGATTCCTTGAAAGTTGAATGGACGAAATTGTTATTAATTAATAAGTCAATTGATTCCTATTCAATTACAATTTAAATACTTAAATATTTATGCCATGAAAAAAAGAAAAATCGCATTAATTTTATCGATCCTCTTGCCATTTATATTAACAGCCCAACCCGATATGAAAGATATGATTGATCTCTTAATCACCAACTGGCACAATGCTGCTGCAAATGGGGATGAGGTTGCATATTTCAATTTCATGGATGAAAACGCAATTTATATTGGTACCGATTCAACTGAAATATGGACCAAACAAGCATTTCAAGAGTGGTCGAAACCCTATTTTAGCAAAGGTAAAACATGGCGTTTCAAGGCTACGAAAAGGAACATCTACCTCTCAGAGCATAATGAAATTGCCTGGTTTGATGAATTACTCAGGTTTCCGGATGGAACGCTGAGGGGTTCGGGAGTATTGGTTTACAAAAATGGTGAATGGAAATTGGAACATTATGTATTATCAATGCCGGTTCCGAATGAAAAATTCAAAGCTATTAATGAACTTATCAAAAACCTTGATCCAACAGAAGCCCCTAAAGAGGAATAGAATACTTTTTAAAGTAAAATGTAACTCTTTAACGGACACCAATGTAACATTTACGAACACAAGGCGTCTTATTGATTAGCTGCCACACTTCAGAAACTCTCAGATAATTAAGCAATTGGTAAATGTGGTATAAGTTATGATTAATAAGTAAAACCAACATAAAAAATTTGAACCATGAAGATTACTATGAACCCCAATGAAATGGTAGTTAAAGCCAGCGACAGCAGCAGGTTGGTAAATGGAAGCACCATCAAAGGCAAACTCATCCTGACCACACAAAGAATATATTTTAAACCCGAAATCAACGGAAACAA
Organism: Bacteroidales bacterium; assembly: GCA_016933115.1. Taxonomy (GTDB): domain Bacteria; phylum Bacteroidota; class Bacteroidia; order Bacteroidales; family JAADJA01; genus JAADJA01. Next base: position 24,706 of record JAFGBL010000187.1, read on the forward strand.
CGAAAATGACCTTGAAATTTATCCAAACGAAATCAATGAGGTACTACTTTTCAATGAAAGGTTTTTGTTTCCCAACGGTTTAAATATTGTCACGAAGGACGGTAGAGAAAACAAATTTTTGGTTAAAAAAAGAACCGATTGGAATACAATGATCGTCAGGATGTGCTAAAAACCTCATGCCAATGGGAACCTGACCATGAAAGTTGTTCCCTGACCACGCATGCTTTTACATTGAATATCTCCTTCCATTGCTTCAATATATTTTTTAGCAATCGACAGCCCTGTCCTGTCTGTTTGGCGATGATGGGCCTGCGGTTTATCAAACAAAGTATTTAATGCTTCCTGGCTGATACCCGGTCCCTGGTCACTGATTTCCACCACTGCTTTTCCTTCCTTCTCAAACAGATCGATCATTATTTTTTTATTTACGGGGGAGAATTTAATGGCATTGGAAAGCAGGTTATCAAACACAATGTAAATATAATTTTTATCCACATTGGTGAATAGTTCCTGCAATTTCAAATCTATATCAATGTTTTTCAGTTTCAAAGTATATTTGAAGCTGCTTTCAATTTCCTCTAACAATTCGGCCAGGTTTACCTTTTGGGGTTTCAGCTTGCTTCTTTGTAGTTCAATGATGTCTATATCCAAAGTTTGATTGATCAAGCTGTTCATCCTTCGCAAACTGTTGTGAATTAGTCTGAGATACTCCTGTTGATCTTCCGAACAGTTTGAAATGCCCTGTTCGAACAGATCGATGACGCAAAGACTGCTGGTGAGCGGATTTCTCAACCCGTGAGATACGATACTGATTAGCTGATTTTTTTCTTCATTCAATTTAACAAGCTGTTCATTGGTTTGTTCCAGTTCCGATTTCTGATCAAGTATGTTTTGATGTTGTTCTTCAATCTCATTTTTTTGCTTTTGGATCTTGAGGAAACTTTTGGCCAGTTTGCCTTCCAGTTCATTCATTTCCCTGATTCGTTGGATGACCTTTTTGAGAACCCCTTTGATAACTCCTGGTTTATCTGCCATAATCCGATAAAAGTCGTCCTGTTCCAATACCAGCAAGGTTGTCAGGTCTTCGGCGGTAACCGATGCCGACCTGGATTCTTTATCAAAAAGCGCAAATTCACCAAATACTTGCCCCTCCTCTAATCTCGACAAAACATGGTTGCCATCGTGAATACGGACACTCCCCGATTTAATGATGTACATAGCATCACCTTCGTCTCCTTTGTGAAAAATAGCCAGGCCTTTCCGGATTTTTACTTCCTTCAATTCAGCAGCAATTTCTGCAAGGGAACTCTCATCGGTTTCAGAGAAAATTTTAACCTTGCCCAATAGTTCAACCAGGTCGTCAATGATGTTTTGGTTTGCGATTTTGCCCATGAACCGGATTTGTAAAAATTATTAACAAATAACAAACTTAACGGCAAATATGGGAAATAATTACATGCGAAAAACAATAAATTGTTATGAATCAGATGAAAAAATACTGTAAATCCTATTCTGACCTTAAAAATTAAAGCCGGCTAAACAAGAATGTTTGGCCGGCTTTAATAAACATTTTGTTGTATTAGCTAAAATTCTTGAGTGCTTTTTCCAATCCGTCAATCACTTTTTTGTTGACTTTGCGTGGTTCTTTGGCTTTGACTTTTTTCAGTAAATCCAAAGATTTGGTTCCGTACTCCTGCAAACCGTAAGGGTTTTGATCGAAGTCATAGCTGCCAATGCACCATTGGAGTTTTGATTGAATATCAGAATAAGCTTCGTTATTTAGCTTTTGGAATGCATTAACTGCATCCTCACAACTTTTTCTCAAATTTTCATTTACTTGGTTCATAACAATAAGATTTAACAGTTAATTTTCAATTAGTAAAAAATTAAGCGCGCGAAAATAGTATTTTTTATTAAATCCAAAATTAATTTAAGGTTAAGGTAATTTAACATCACAATTGTGGATAATTAAACAATTGTGTTTCACTTTGTTTTTATGAACATATTACCTTTGCAACATATTAATTAACGCAATTTAATTTCGATAATTTCATTATAATGATCACATTTTTTAAAGGGGAAGACCGGGTCATTTTTGCTGTTGGAACTGCTGATCACCTGATTTCCGAAGACATCAAAAAGCTGGAATGGCTTTTCGGGTATGCCCGCTACCTGCCGAAAACATCTTTGGACGGTGAATATACCGGACCCCGTAAGGAAATGATCACCCCCTGGAGTACCAATGCAGTTGAGATCACACAAAACATGGGAATCAAAGGAATTGGCAGGATTGAAGAATTCATCCGGGTCGAAACAAAAAAACCTGAGTTCGATCCCATGCTGCAAGCACTTTATACAGGATTAAGCCAAGAAATTTTTACCATAGAAAAATCACCTGATCCCATCATTTTTATCGATGATATTAAAAAATTTAATGCTACTGAAGGATTGGCATTGAATGAAGATGAAATTAACTATTTGGAAGACCTAAGCAAACGGCTGGACAGAAAACTAACCGATAGCGAAGTTTTCGGTTTTTCTCAGGTAAACTCTGAACACTGCCGTCATAAGATATTCAATGGAACTTTTGTAATCGATGGAAAGGAAATGCCCGATTCCCTTTTCAGCCTGATCAAAAAAACTTCGAAGCTAAATCCCAACCGGCTGGTATCGGCTTACAAGGACAATGTTGCTTTTGTGTCAGGGCCGGTTGCAGAGCAATTCGCCCCGCTGCGACAGGATATTCCCGATTTTTTCCATGTGATCGATATTGATACAGTTCTTTCACTGAAAGCTGAAACCCATAATTTCCCAACTACAGTTGAACCGTTTAACGGAGCGGCAACGGGAACCGGAGGAGAAATCCGCGACCGGATGGCCGGAGGGAAAGGAAGCCTTCCGTTGGCAGGAACAGCAGTTTACATGACATCCTATTCCCGCTCAGAACCGAACCGGGAATGGGAAAGATATACCGATCCCCGGAAATGGCTGTACCAAACCCCGGAAGAAATACTGATCAAGGCTTCCAATGGTGCCAGCGATTTTGGGAATAAATTCGGTCAGCCCCTGATATGCGGCAGTGTGCTCACATTTGAGCATTTTTCTGCCCTGAAAAAAATTGGTTACGATAAGGTGATCATGCTGGCCGGAGGGATCGGCTTCGCTAAAAAATCTGATAGTCAGAAAGCAACACCCGAAAAAGGAGATAAGATCATCGTAATGGGTGGAGATAATTACCGGATCGGGATGGGAGGAGGTGCTGTCTCATCTGTTGCAACAGGTGAATATAAAAATCATATTGAACTGAATGCAGTACAGCGCTCCAACCCGGAAATGCAAAAACGGGTTTATAATGCCATAAGGGCAATGGCAGAAATGAAAGAAAACCCGTTGATATCCATTCATGATCACGGAGCCGGGGGCCATCTGAATTCACTTTCCGAATTGGTTGAAGCAACCGGCGGCAAAATTGAGTTGAGAAAACTCCCCATCGGGGATCCTACCTTGTCAGCCAAAGAAATTGTCGGAAATGAATCGCAGGAACGGATGGGCTTACTTTTGAAACCCAATGACGTAGGATTGCTTAATAAGATTTCCCTTCGCGAACGCGCACCCATGTATGATGTTGGCGAAGCCACCGGCGATCATCGATTTACTTTTGAGGATAATTCAAGCAATACCAAACCCATCGACCTGGAACTGGGCGATATGTTCGGGAATCCACCTAAAACCATACTTGAGGATGTGTCAATTGTTAGAGATAAATTTTCTCCGGTAAAATATAATCTTGAGGATCTGGAAGTATATTTGGAAAACCTGCTTCAACTGGAGGCGGTTGCCTGCAAAGACTGGCTGACCAATAAGGTAGACCGATCCGTTACAGGCCGTGTAGCCTTCCAGCAAACCTGCGGGACCATACAATTGCCATTGAATAATGTAGGCGCATCTGCACTGGATTACCAGGGTATTAAAGGTATTGCAACATCCATCGGACATGCACCGGTTGCAGCATTGATCAACCCCGAAGCCGGTTCTGTGCTTTCTATTGCCGAAGCCCTCACAAATATCATCTGGGCACCAATAGAAGAAGGGCTCAAAGGCATTTCACTTAGCGCTAACTGGATGTGGCCTGCCAGGAACGAAGGGGAAAATTACAGACTTTACAAAGCCGTAAAAGCTGTAAGTGATTTCGCTATAAATCTTGGAATAAATATTCCTACCGGGAAGGACAGCCTGTCAATGACACAAAAGTACAGGGATGATATTGTTTACTCACCTGGGACGGTGATCATATCAGCAATTGGGGAAGTTTCAAACATCCGTAAAATTGTTTCACCAGCCCTTGTTAATGATCCTGAATCGGAAATCCTTTATCTTGATCTTTCCAATGACAACTTTGATTTGGGAGGCAGTAGTTTTGCGCAACTCAGGGGTCAATTGGGCGAATCGACCCCCAGGGTTCGGGATGCAGCCTATTTTAAAAAGGCCTTCGACTTCATCCAGAATTTAATAAAAGAGAATAAAATATTTGCCGGTCACGATATTTCGGCAGGAGGTATGATCACTGCTTTGCTGGAAATGAATTTTCCGAACCCAAATACCGGAATGGATATCGATCTTTCATCCCTCAATGAACCGGACCTGGTCAAACTGATTTTCAGTGAAAATCCGGGAATCATTATTCAGGTTAAGGATTCAGAGGAACTTTATAAAAACCTGAAAAGCTTTGGAATTGTGTTCCACAAAATTGGGAAACCAAATAATAAGGGAATTTTGAACCTGAATCATCAAAGCGGAAGTTTTAGTTTCAATATCAATGGATTACGCGATAAATGGTTCAGAACCTCTTATTTGCTTGATAGAAAACAGTGTGGGGAGAAGCTTTCATTGGAACGGTTCAATAATTACAAAAAACAAAACCTGGAATACAATTATAATCCGGGTTTTACGGGAAAGGCCAGCCAGTTTGGAATTGATCTGAAACGGAGAAGAATGGCCGGGGTTAAAGCTGCCATTATACGTGAAAAAGGAGTAAACGGCGACCGGGAAATGGCTTATTCGCTCTACCTGGCCGGTTTTGATGTGAAAGATGTTCATATGACCGATTTGATCGAGGGCAGGGAAACTCTTGAAAAAATCAATATGATTGTTTTTGTGGGTGGATTTTCAAATTCCGATGTACTTGGTTCTGCCAAAGGATGGGCAGGAGCCTTTTTGTATAACGAAAAAGCCAAAACAGCCCTGGACGATTTTTATAAAAGGGAAGATACGCTAAGCCTTGGTATTTGTAACGGATGCCAGTTGATGATAGAACTGGGCCTGGTGAATCCGGATCATGAGCAAAAACCCAGGATGCTGCATAATAACTCCCAAAAATTTGAATCTGCTTTTTTGAATGTGACCATTGGTGAAAACAATTCGGTGATGCTGAAGAGTTTGGCCGGCAGCAGGCTGGGGATTTGGGTGGCACATGGTGAAGGTAAATTTGATTTCCCCTATGAACAGTCCAGATATCATATCCCGGTAACATTTAGTTATCATGAATATCCCGGAAATCCCAACGGATCGAAATTTTCCGCCGCCAGTTTGTGTTCGGATGACGGCCGCCACCTGGTGATGATGCCCCACCTGGAACGAGCCATATTCCCCTGGCAATGGGCCAATTATCCCGATTCCAGAAAAGAGGATGAAATTTCACCCTGGGTGGAAGCGTTTGTGAATGCGAGGGAATGGATAAAAAACCGATTGATGAAAAATGATTAACGATTGAAGATATATGAATAAGATTATTTTAATAACCGGTGCTACCAGCGGAATTGGAAAAGCCTGTGCGGAAAAATTTGCTGCCAATGGTTATGATCTGATAATTACCGGGAGAAGAGAAGAAAGGCTGAACAAACTCAAAAAGGAGATCGAAAATAATAACAATGTCAGGGTGTTACCATTATGTTTTGACATTCGTGATAAAGATGCGATGATCGCGGCAATGGATTCCCTTGATGACTATTGGAAAAAAATTGATGTTCTGGTCAATAATGCAGGGCTGGCATTGGGATTAAATCCGATCCACGAAGGTAGTTTTGAAGACTGGGAAACCATGATCGACACCAATATCAAAGGTTTGCTTTACATGTCGAAGCTGGTTGCCAATCTTATGATAAAAAACAAAAAAGGCCATATCATCCATATCGGGTCCATAGCCGGCCGCGAAGCCTACCCCAACGGTAATGTTTATGTTGCCACCAAACATGCGGTCGAAGGGTTAACAAAATCCATGCGGATAGATCTCATGCCTTATAATATAAAAGTCACCCAAATTGCTCCGGGAGCTGTTGAAACCGAATTCTCCGATGTTCGGTTCAAGGGAAATCAGGAAAGGGCAAAACTTGTTTATAAAGGTTATCAACCCCTTAGGGGTGAAGATGTGTCCGAAGTAGTTTATTATGTAACCACTTTTCCACCTCATGTAAACATCAACGATTTACTTATTATGCCATTTGCACAGGCAAATGCTACGATGTTCAATAAAAATTCATAAATAAAGTCATATTATCAGGTGTAAAGTTGATTTAAAAATCAACAAAAAACTCATTTTTAAAAAATCACTATTTTTGCAGCCACTTTTTTATATCTAAATAATCTGGGGGTTATGGAGATAACAAGAATCTTTGATCTGCTTCCACACTTTAAAAGTAAATTCAAACCCAAAGACGATGCACTGGCCGGAAAAGAAGAAGGAAAATGGATTAAATACAGCATTGACCAATATATAGAAGCAGCCAACAATATCAGTTTTGCATTCCTGAAACTGGGAATTAAGAAAGGCGATAAAATTGCCACCATTACCCAGAACAGGCCGGAATGGAATTTTCTGGATATGGGAATCCTTCAAATCGGAGCAGTGCATGTCCCGATTTACCCAACCATCAGTGAATCCGATTACAAATACATCCTCAAGCATGCCGAGGTTAAATTTGTTTTTGTGGCCGGTAAGGAATTGCTCTCCAAAATTAAACACATTCTCCCTGAAATACCTTCCATTGAAGGAATTTATACTTTCAGACAAATTGAAAATGTTAAACATTTACAGGATCTGATTGACCTCGGTAAAGCAAACCATGCACCAGAAAAACTGAATGCTATCAACCCGACAATAACCAGCGACGATGTGGCCACACTTATTTATACTTCAGGTACAACCGGAAACCCCAAAGGTGTAATTCTAAACCATAATAATATCATCAGCAATGTCCTGGCTTTGTATCATATTTTTCCTGTCGATGAAACTTGTAAATGCCTCAGTTACCTGCCGGTCAGTCATGTTTACGAACGGACAAATCTCTATATTTACCAATATCTTGGCGTTTCGATTTATTATGCCGAGAATATGGGAACCATTGCAGATAATTTGAAGGAGATCCATCCGGAGATGCTGACAACTGTTCCGCGACTGTTGGAAAAAATTTACGACAAGATCATTGCCAAAGGAAGAAAACTGAAGGGTATTCAAAAATCCATATTTTTCTGGGCATTGAAACTGGGGCTTGAATATGATATAACCGGTAAAAGTCTGTTCTATAAATTGCAACTGAACCTGGCCAACAAGCTGGTTTTTAGTAAATGGCGCGAGGCATTGGGCGGTAATATGCGTGTGATCGTTTCGGGTGGTGCAGCCCTACAACCCAGGCTGGCAAAGGTTTATACCGCCGGTAAAATAAAGGTTCTGGAAGGGTATGGCCTTACAGAAACTTCTCCGGTGATCGCAGTAAATACTTTCGAGCCGGGTGGAAGGAAATTCGGAACTGTTGGGAAACCACTTAAAAATGTTGAGGTAAAGATAGCTGATGATGGTGAAATTCTTTGCAAAGGGCCCAATGTGATGTTGGGATATTACAAAGAACCCGACCTTACAAAGGAGGCCATAGATGAAGGGGGATGGTTCCATACAGGAGACCTGGGAAGAATTGAACCCGAAGGGCACCTGAAGATCACAGGCCGTAAGAAGGCTTTGTTTAAAACCGCAATGGGTAAATACATCAGCCCTGAACACATCGAAAACAAACTGGTAGAATCACCGTTTATCGATGCTGCGCTGATTATCGGTGAAAACCAAAAATTTGCCGGAGCGATGATCGTTCCCGATTTTAATCATCTCCGTTCCTGGTGCGCAGTAAAAAATATTCCATATTCCTCAGATAAGGAGATGGTAAACCATCCGGAAGTGAAAAAAAGGTTCCAGAAGGAGGTGTATGATTTTAACAAGGATCTGGGTAGTTTCGAACAAATTAAAAAATTCGAGCTGATGGAATCCGAATGGTCTATCCAAACGGGAGAATTAACGGCAAATCTTAAACTGAGGAGGAATTTTATCTGCCAGAAATACAAACCCGTAATTGATAAGATCTTTAACATAAAGGAAGAGGTTCTGATATAACAAATATCGATATGCCAAGAATCTTTTTTACCCTGTCAAATATATTATTCACATAAAAACGTTGTTATGGCCCGGATTTCAAGAATATTCGATTTGCTGAATAATTACAAGGAAAACTTTCCAGGAACGGAAACGGCCCTTGCCGGAAAAGTTGGCGGCAAGTGGATAACTTACACTCTGGAGGAATACATTAAAAATGTGAATGCTTTAAGCAAGGGTATGCTTGCAATGGGCGTTAAAAAAGATGACAAAATAGCTACCATCATCAACAACTGTCCGGAGTGGAATTTTTTCGATATGGCCCTCATGCAAATCGGCGCCATACAGGTTCCTATTTATCCTACCATCAGCGAATCGAATTACGCTTACATATTAAGGGAAGCTGAAGTAAAATATATCATCGTATCTAACATAGAGATATACAAACGGATCGAAAATATTCTTCCAGGAATTCCATCTCTGAAAAAAGTTTTTTCCATTGAAAAAAACGGCGACCTATCCCACTGGACAGAAATTCTGACTTTGGGTAAAGGCGACAATTCAGGGGAAATGGATAAAATTAAATCAGGCATTTTGACCGACGATATCGCCACCATCATTTATACTTCGGGTACTACGGGAAATCCAAAGGGTGTAATGTTGACACACGGCAACTTCATTCATAACTTTCAGGCTGCTGCAGATATTTTGAGTATCAATCCGGTGAAAAAAGCCTTGAGTTTTTTACCACTTTGCCATGTATACGAAAGGATGGTCAATTACATGTATCAACAAATGGGTGTTTCAATATATTATTGCGACAGTATCGACAAGCTGAGAGACTTCATTAAAGAAGTGAAGCCCGAAATGTTTGGTGCAGTCCCCCGGGTAATCGAAAAAACGTATGATAAGCTTGTTCGCACTGGCAGAGGATTAAAAGGTATTAAAAAACAATTGTTTTTTTGGGCGTTACACCTGGCGCACCGATTTGAATTTGATGGAGCCAATGGACCCATTTATCAGATACAATACAAAATTGCAGAAAAGCTGGTTTTTAATAAATGGCGACAGGCATTTGGCGGCAAACTGGACGTGATCATATCCGGAGGTGCAACCTTAAATCCACGATTGGCACGTACTTTTTGGGCAGCCAAAATAAAAATCATGGAAGGATACGGATTAACGGAAACTTCTCCGGTTATTGCTGTGAGCAATTTTAAGAAAGGAGGTGTTAAATTCGGGACGGTTGGGCCTGTTTTGCCCTGTGCTGAGGTAAAACTTGCCGATGATGGAGAAATCCTCACAAAAGGCCCATGCCTGATGAAGGGTTATTACAGTCAACCTGAATTAACGAATGAGGTCATTGACGATGAAGGGTGGTTCCATACCGGTGATATTGGAGAATTTGTGGATGAAAAATACCTCAGGATCACCGACCGCAAAAAAGAGATTTTTAAAACTTCGGGTGGGAAATACATCGCTCCTCAGGTAGTGGAGAACAAGTTTAAGGAATCTCCATTTATTGAAAATATTATGGTTGTCGGGGAAAATAAGCAATATATCGCTGCCCTGATCGTGCCCAATTTCGAACATGTCGAATCCTGGTGCGGTGTGAAGGGTTATAATTATTCAGGTCCGAATAAGGCCATCGAAGATGATATAATCATTAAACGAATTCAGCGGGAAGTTGATTCCATCAACAATGAACTCGACCGGATTGAACAGGTAAAAAAATTTAAACTGCTTCCCGGAATTTTTTCAGTTGAAGCCGGTGAACTTTCGCCTACACTCAAACTTCGCCGGAAAATAATTGCAGAAAAATACAAGAATTTGATTGATGAAATTTATTCATAAATGCCTGTGTACCCCTTAATCCCCTGAAGGGGAAAATCCTACGCACTTTTTATTTTGAATTTTGGTCATTTCTAATGCAATATTTTGAACAATAACTCCTTCAGCAACTCCCCTTCACTGGTTGAAACACTATCCACCCCTTTCGACTTCAGGTCATATTCCCTCAATAATGAAATGGATTGAACAACTTTACGATAACTGAAATTACTACCCGCCAATTGGTAGTCCGACACAAAATAAGGGTTTATTGATAACGCTGAAGCAATATTGTTTTTGGATTTAATTTCAAGCTGATGATAAATAAGCAATTTCGAAAAAAAAGTGTACAACAGGGTAATGGTCCTGATCAATGGATTTTCCTTTGGATTGGCAGCAAAATAATTGGCAATTTGGTTGGCTTTAAACACATTTCGGCTGCCAATGGCGTTCTGAAATTCAAAAAAATTAAAATCCTTGCTGATACCGATGTTCTGTTCGATGAGGACGGCATCTATTTCAGCACCAGGAGGGATATTAATGAATAGCTTACCGACCTCGTTCACAATCTTGCTGAGGTTGGCCCCCAGGTATTCGGCCAGGATTTCAGACGCCTTTGGGTTGATCCGGTACCCCTTTTTCCCAACAAAATCAGTAATCCATCCCGCCACTCTGTTATCATATAAAAGCGGGGATTCAAAAAGTACTCCGGCTTTTCCAACCTGTTTGTAAAAGGATTTTCTTTTATCAATTTTTTTGTATTTATAGTTAATGACCAACAAGGTCGAATTAAGCGGTTTTTCAATATAGGGTAAGAGTTCTTCAATGTTATCCACGTCCTGTGCCTCCTTGATGATCACCACCTGGTAATTCGACATCATGGGATAGCGCTTTGCGTAACTGACAATAGATTTTACATCCGTATCTCTTCCGTACACGATAGTTTGATTGAATTCCTTTTCCAGGTCGGTGAGTACATTTTCCTCAATAAAATCGGAGATTTCATCGATATAATACGCTTCCTCACCCGCAAGGAAATAAACCGTGTAGTAAATTTTCCTTTTTAAATCCTCTATGATTTGATCAAAATTCATCTGACAGAACCAAACCTTTCGCTATTAAAATTTCAGGTGTTTTACCGTAAGGCCTTCATTGATCAACTGCTTAAGTGAATCAATCCCGATCCGGATGTGTTCCTCAACAAATTTTTCAGAAACCTGCTGGTCGCTCTCTTCTGTTTTTATTCCGGACGAAATCATGGGTTGGTCAGATACGAGCAGCAGCGCCCCCATAGGTATTTCATTGGCAAAACCTACTGTAAATAATGTGGCTGTCTCCAGGTCGATGGCCATGCACCGTGTTTTACGTAAATATTTTTTGAATTGCCTGTCGTATTCCCACACACGTCGGTTGGTTGTATAAACCGTACCGGTCCAATAGTCTCTTTTATAATCGCGGATGGTTGTTGAAATGGCTTTTTGAAGACTAAATGCAGGAAGCGCCGGAACCTCGGGAGGGATGTAATCATTGGATGTACCCTCTCCCCTGATAGCTGCGATGGGGAGGATCAGGTCGCCCAGGGAATTTTTCTTTTTCAGTCCGCCGCATTTTCCAAGGAACAGGCATGCCTTGGGTTTTATAGCACTCAACAGATCCATTACGGTTGCCGCATTTGCACTGCCCATATTGAAGTTGATCATGGTGATCTGACCGGCAGTTGCGCTGGGCATAGGCTTATCCTTGCCATTGATCGCTATGTCATGCCACTGGGCAAACAAATCCAGGTATCGCTGAAAATTCGTCAGTAAAATATATTTCCCGAAATCTTCGATGTTCGTACCGGTATACCTGGGTAACCAGTTTTGAACAATTTCTTCCTTGGTTTTCATTCGAACTATAATTTCCCACAAAAGTAAAGCATTTGCCCGAAGCTGAAAAATCATTAACTTCGCTGGAAAAACATATTAAATTACAAGAATTAACAATTATGAAGAAATTTGCAGTAGTACTATCAGGATGCGGCGTTTTCGACGGGGCTGAGATCCATGAGGCCACCCTCACCCTGTTGGCCATTGCGGAAAAAGGAGCCGAATACCAGGTATTTGCACCCAATATTCCCCAGCACCATGTGATCAATCATATCACCGGCGAAGAGATGAAAGAGTCGCGGAATGTGCTGGTGGAGAGTGCCCGGATCGCCAGGGGCAACATCAAAGACCTCAGGGAATATAAGGCTGTTGATTACGATGCGCTGATCTTTCCGGGGGGATTTGGTGCAGCCAAGAATCTTTGCGATTTTGCATTTAAAGGTGCCGATTGCAAGGTAAACGACGAGGTGATCAGGGCTGTGAAAGAAACCGCAGAAAAGAAAAAACCCATTGGCGCCTTGTGCATCTCACCCGTGATCCTGGCTAAAATTTTCGGCGACATCGACGTCACCATCGGGCAGGATGCCGGCACGGCACAGGCGGTAGAAAAGATGGGAGCCACCCACAAATCCACTACCCACGGCGAAGTGGTGATCGACGAAAAGAACAACCTGTTCACTACTCCTTGTTATATGCTGGATGCCACCATTGTGGATATTAAGAACGGGGCAACCAATATAGTGGAGGCGATGTTGAGAACCATGTAGTTTACAATAATTATGGTGTTATGGATAATAACAATAATAATAACCATTGGCCGCAAGTGTAGAAATGAAAAAGGTTATTTAACCCCAAAAAGAAATGTCATTGCGAGCGTAGCGAAGCAATCTCTTTATTTTTGTCGTTCATCATAGGAAGATTGCTTCTCCCGCTGAAAAAGCGGGATCGCAATGACGGTAAGAATGACTTTTTGGACAGATTTTTAGTTGAATTTGAATATTTCTCTATTCAATAACAACTCGTTTTGAAACCACCCCCTCATCCGTTGTGATTTGGAAAAGATAAATTCCCGCATTGAAGGAAGAAGTATTCATCTGAAAGAATTTACCATCAACCGTTTCCTCGCTGATGGCTTGACCGGCAATGTTGTAAATATTAACATTTAAGATATTGTAGTCTGAATGAATGTTCACTATATCATTAGCTGGATTTGGATATAACCAAATGGCGTTTTGAAGATATTCTTCAATACCATATAAACCATAAAAAACAATATTTGAAGGTTCTGATTCTATCCCATCCACTACAGCCGTAACGTAACAAAAATGAACACCATATTCCGGCTCAACATGGGTATAAGTATTTTCCATAATACCAGTAGCCACCAATACCCATTCATTCATATTGTTTAATGAACGCCAAACATTGAATCCATCGAATGCTTTGCCTTTATTTTGTTGATAAGCATTGCCCCAGGTTTCATTTGTTCCAGACCATTGCCATTCTAAAACTATATCGTAATAGTAAAAATACCAGCTCAAATATTCAGGAGCAGGTGGTTGGATAATCCCTTCAAAATCAACACAATAATTATCGATATAATAGAGTGGGTTTCCGTTAATGCCTTCATACCATGCAAAAAAATTGCTACCACCCAGCTGGTTCAGGTTGCTGGTTCCAAATACCCCGGAGCTCCATACCCATCCATGGATCAGTTCATCATTCAGGTAAAACTCAGCCCAGTCATTATCCAGATCAACTAATACTTTAACCATTTGCCAGGTATCATATTCAAAATTGAAGCTGGCGGCATTTTGTCCGCCACCATCAATACTACCAATACCTAAATTATTGAAACCAAAGAATACCTGCATGCCCCACTGACTGGCTGTCCCTGCAAAATCGTGTAATGTATTGAAGTAACCATCGGCTCCTTCCGGTATATAGATATCAAATCTAATTGAGTAGATACCTGATGTATAATTATCGATGATATGAATCAGATCATTTGTTCCTGTGATTTCAACTACATTTCCACCGTTGTCAACGATGTAAGGGTCTTCGGACGAACCCGGGCTGTTACTCCAGGTGGTCCAATCCACCGGGTTTTGAACCACAAGTTGTTCACCTGCTGTATAGGACCCAAAATCATCGAAAAAATTTTGTGAAAGCAAGGTACAATTGAAAATAAGGAAAAGGGCTAATGATGCAGCGACTCTTTTCATGGTTTTATTTTTTATTGGATTACAATTCTTCGGGAGGTTGTTCCGCGTTCAGTTTGAATTAGCAAGAGATATATTCCACATTTAAAAGAACTAACATCAAGTTTTATGTTGTTTGAATTCGCCTTTTTATTTAAAACCCTTTCCCCAATTGTTGAATAAATGGATATTTCATAAATACAATCAACTGAATTTATGTTAATGGAATTACTAGTTGGTATCGGATAAATTTCAACAAAATTTTGTTCGTCAGTATTATTTATATCTGTATAAGGAACCCAAAATTCAATTGTATTTGAAGGACCTGATTCTACGCTATTTGCAGAGGCAGTGATAAAATATTCATGCCATCCAGATTCGGGATTGACTATTAAATAATTCGGCTCCATTATTCCAGAGGCAATTATATCAAAGGAACCAGAATTATGAGCATAGTACACATTGAATCCTTCGAATATTTTAGGTTGGTTTAATCCATATTTTTTAAAATAATTGTTAGTTTGTTCAGAATTAACAACGGATCTTTTTGATATGGTACCAGGAAATTTCGAAACGGGTTTCTGATTTATATTTTTCTCGCCTAATTCAGTTGAAACTAAAATTCCCAAATTCCAATTGTAATCAAATCCATATTCAATCG
>JAFGBL010000188.1 GCA_016933115.1 Bacteroidales bacterium
AAAGCAGGAATTTATTTCTATTCCATCAGCATTGAGGGTCAGACTTCGGATTCAAAAAAAATGACGGTATTGAAATAGCATTAAAGAATTACTAAATTGATGATAAAATGTTGCCTGCCTGCTGTTTACTGATAAATAAGATAGCAGGCAGGCTTCATTAGACAATATTCAAAATGAATTTAGTGTTATTTTGGCATTTTGTTTTTCTGACATGATAATCGAAAATATTTCGACTATCTATGCAAAATTTGTGATTTTAAAATTAAAAGGTTTAAGGGCAATCCTTATTTTAAAGCCGCAATCTGCTCTTCAATCACCTTGATCCTGGCTTCGGCATCAGCTTGTTTATTACGTTCCTTTTCCACCACATCGGCCGGTGCATTGTTTACGAACCGCTCATTGGTCAGCTTTTTCTCGACCGATTTCAAAAATCCCCTGGTGTAATTCAACTCCTCTTCCAGTTTTTTAATCTCCGATGCTACATCAACCGAACTTTCCAAAGGAACATAAAATTCTGTAGACTTAACCCTGAACGAAGCGGCACCCGCCGGTTTTTCATCCACGTATTTGATCTCACTGATGTTACATAGTTTTTTTATCACGCTGTCGAAGGTATGGTCAGGTTCTTCGGCGTAATTCTTTTTAACGTGAAGCTCGATGGTTTCCTTATTGGGGATATTTTTCGACTGCCGAAGACTGCGTACTTCGGAAATCACCTGACCTTCCACTTCGAAAGCAGCCAGGATAGCTTTATCATATTTGACTGCCTCCGGCATTTTGCTTACCATGATCGATTCTCCCTCCTGCCGTTCGTTGAGCCGCTGCCAGATCTCTTCCGAAATAAACGGCATGAACGGATGGATCAGTTTCATCAGGGCTTCAAAAAATCCGACGGTCTTTTCGTAGGTAAATTTATCGATGGGCTTTTGATAGGGCGGTTTCACCATCTCCAGGTACCAGGAACAGAAGTCGTCCCACACCAGCTTGTAAACGGCCATCAGCGCATCGGAAATCTTATACCCGTTGTACAATTTGTTAATTTCGTGGATGGTGGCCTTCATCTTTGCTTCGAACCATTTTACGGAGGCATTGCAATATTCGCATTGCTCCAGTGACTCGTCAACCGTCCAGCCTTTCACCAACCGGAGCGCATTCCATACTTTGTTACTGAAATTTCGTCCCTGTTCGCAGAGCATTTCATCAAACGGAAGGTCATTTCCTGCCGGGGAAGTAAGCAACATCCCCACCCTTACACCATCCGCCCCGAAACGGTTCATCAGTTCAATCGGATCGGGTGAATTTCCCAATGACTTGGACATTTTCCTGCCCAACTTATCCCGCACGATCCCAGTCAGGTAAACATTTTTAAAAGGAATGTCATTTCGGTACTCCAATCCGGCCATGATCATCCGCGCTACCCAAAAGAAAAGTATCTCCGGCGCAGTTACCAGGTCATTGGTCGGATAATAATATTTTATTTCCTCATTGTCGGGATACCTTATACCATCGAAAACGGAAATTGGCCATAACCATGACGAGAACCAGGTATCCAGCACATCTTCATCCTGATGCAGGTCCTCCGGTTTCAGGTTGGGCAGGTCGTATTTTTCCTTTGCAATGCGGTAAGCTTCTTCGAGCGATTTTGCAACCACAATTTCCCTGTTGGGCAGATAGTAAGCAGGAATCCGCTGCCCCCACCACAACTGCCTTGAAATACACCAATCCCGTACGTTCTCCATCCAGTGGCGGTATGTATTTTTGAACTTGGCCGGATGAAACTTGATGGTGTTGGTCATCACTACTTCCAGCGCCGGTTTGGCCATTTGATCCATCCTTAGGAACCATTGCAAAGAAAGCTTGGGTTCGATCACCTCATCGGTGCGTTCGGAAAAGCCGACTTTATTCACGTAATCTTCAATCCTGACAACATTTCCGGCTTTTTCAAGCATGGGAATGATCTGATCCCTGGCTTTGAACCGGTCGGTT
Source organism: Bacteroidales bacterium (assembly GCA_016933115.1). Classification (GTDB taxonomy): domain Bacteria; phylum Bacteroidota; class Bacteroidia; order Bacteroidales; family JAADJA01; genus JAADJA01. Next base: position 1,987 of record JAFGBL010000188.1, read on the forward strand.
CCGATCAGGATTTCCCCTTTTTCATTGAGTGTTCCGTTGTCGTTGAAAATATCGATGGAATCCAGCTTGTGGCGGATGCCGATCTCATAGTCATTGATATCGTGGGCCGGTGTGATCTTCAAACAACCCGTCCCAAACTCCATGTCAACATAATCGTCCTCGATGATGGGAATAGAGCGGTTGATCAGGGGCACCAGCACCCGTTTGCCAACCAATTTTTTATATCTTTTATCGGCCGGGTTCACACAAACGGCAGTATCGCCCAAAATGGTCTCGGGACGGGTGGTAGCAATGGTTACCCAATCACTATCCGATCCTTCAACCTTGTAGCGGAGATAATATAATTTCGATTTCACCTCTTTGTAGATCACTTCTTCATCGGAAAGGGCAGTCAGTGCTTTGGGATCCCAGTTGACCATGCGCACACCACGATAGATCAGGCCTTTTTTGTAGAGATCAATAAAAACGTCGATGACCGACTCATACAGGGCTTTGTCCATGGTAAAACGGGTTCGTTCCCAGTCGCAGGAAGCGCCCAGTTTTTTCAATTGCTCCAGGATGATGCCTCCGTGCTTCTCCTTCCATTCCCAGGCATGTTCAAGAAATGCTTCCCGGCTGATTCTGGATTTGTCAATTCCCTGTTCCTTTAGCTTGGCCACAACTTTTGCTTCCGTAGCAATTGACGCATGATCGGTCCCCGGCAACCACAGGGTATTTTTTCCCAGCATCCGTGCCCTGCGCACCAGCACATCCTGAATGGTATTGTTGAGCATATGGCCCATGTGTAGCACACCGGTCACATTGGGTGGCGGGATCACAATACAGTAAGGCTCACGATTATCAGGAACACTTCTGAAAAAACCATTTTTCATCCAGTAACCATACCATTTACCTTCTATTTCAGCAGGATTATATTTGCTGGGAATTTCCATTTGATTGATACTGTTTTAAAATTTTACAAGCGGCAAAAGTAGTAAAATTATGAGATGATTTGTTCCCACAAAATAGTCGATTTATATAACCTTTAGTTCAATATTTTCCAAATATTCCTTTGCATCCGGCCCCAGATTGAACAACAAATCGATAATACTCAGATTGGGCACAAATTCCATCCGGTCGCTGAACACCTGGGTGTATGGAGGGAATTGAATATTTGACTGCTTTTTGGGATGAATGGATTCCCGCAAATCGGCAGAACCTTTATACATGGTCTGGTAACTTTCAGTAAATTTAATCTTCGGACGGATTCCGATCAAACGACAAATTACATCCGTTAACATACGGTCCAGTTCGAAAAGCGATTCAATTTCTTTTTGGTAAAAAGGCAATAATTCATCGCTGTAATAAAGAAAAAAAGGTGAATGGCTGTAGGATGCCACAATGGCCCGCCAGTGGTTTTGCTGCCATTTTTCGGAATAAGAAATTTTTACATCCCTGATTTTAGTATGAGGGCCATTGACTTTTATAACCGGAATTACAAGGTCCTGGATTCCATTGGCAGTCAATATCCGGCAACGGTTACGGTAGGTTTGTTTGGTATAATTTTCCTCACATTCCAGCTTAATATGATCTGCATTTGCAAGATGTACATAATATCCTATCGGCCCATGATAGGCAGTCGAAACAACTATTTCTGAATTTTGACCCATCATTGCAAAGCCAAAAATAAGGTTATATTTTCCAACAGTAAATACTTAGTTCACTTAAAAACCAATCACAATTTAACCAGTTTTTCCACTTTGGTATGACCTTGCGAATGAAATTGCAAGAAGTATATTCCTTGGGGTAGACCTGACAAATTCAAGCTGATTTTTTGGTTTCCTTTTGGCAGAGATTTTTCGAATCTTTCCAAAACTACCTGGCCATTCATATTTAGCAATTCCAGGGAAAAATTGCTGTTGTATTCGCTTTCAATAAGTATAATGGCATTTTGTGTGCATGGGTTTGGATAGACTTTAATATTTAACTGGCTATCACGCTGAACCGGGTCCGAAACTCCTGTTACCAGGTAGTCGTTCCTGAAATAATTAAATATGCCGCTGTACTGTCCGAGGGTAAGGTCGGGGTCGCCGTCGGCATCCAGGTCGGCCAGAGCGGGTGAAGTATTCTGACCACCTGATATTGCTTCAAAAACCTCAGTATTTTCAACCCAATTACCATCCTGGTTTTCAAAATATGTAAGATCGCCACTGATGTTGCCGCAAAGGATGTCCCAGTCATCATCAAAGTCAGGATCACAAACTGCAGGAACGCAGTTTGAACCCACATCAATGCTTCCGAAAAACCCGGTGATCTCAACCCAATCCGGGTCCTGTGGCGTACCTTCGTTTTGGATGTAACTAAGCTTTCCCGCTTCATTTCCGGCAATGATATCCAGGTCGCTATCAGAATCGAAGTCAACTAAACGCGGGGACGACCAACCGCCCAGGGAAATACCTTCCAGGTAACCGCTTTCCAGTTCAAATCCTGATCCGGTGTTCCGGTGATAGTAAAGATTTCCGCTCAGATCACCAACTATCGCATCGGGCAGGCCGTCGTCATTCACATCGCCCACAGCAACCGCACTATAAATGGAGTGTTTGAGCGATGTAAAATATTCGCTGTTCTCGGTCCAGGCCGGCCCGGTGATTGTACCGGTGTTCTCGTAATATTTAATATCGCCCAGTTGAGTGCCGGTAAACAAATCGAAATCCCCGTCACCGTCAAAATCGTAAAACCAGGGATTGCTGGCACTTCCAACATCAATTACACCGCCAAAAAGTGTTGTATTTTCCTGCCAATCCGGCACTGAAGCAGTTCCCGTATTTTCAAAATAATTGAGTGGCCCGGCATAGGAACCAAAAACAAGATCGGGTAATTCGTCTCCATTTAAATCGGCCAGGCTTGGCGAATTCCAATAAGTTGCGTTCCCCAATCCTTCAAACACAGTGGGGTCAGCCTCCCAAACAGCGTTGATGGGATCGCCGATATTTTTGTAATATATGAATCCGTGATCATCCTTACCTACCAGCAGGTCGAAATCATTGTCATTGTCAAGATCACAAAAAACGGGGTAAGCGTACAATCCAACATCCCCGACCTCAACCGAATTGCTTTCCATAAATTCAGCTGCAGTTGAATTTCCTGAATTGAGATATAATTTCACCATTCCGCTTTCGCTGAATCCAACCACCATGTCAGGGTCGCTATCCCCGTCGATATCTGCAAAATCAGGCACCGGGTTATTTCCTACAGCCAGGCCGTTAAAAAATCCTTCTTGCTTTTCAAATTCAGGATTACTGGCATCACCAATGTTCAGATAAAGGTTCAGGCCTGTAAAACCTCCGGTTATGAAATCGAGGTCATTATCATGATCAATATCACAACACACGCCCATTTCAGCATCCAGCATATCCACGTTCCAAAAAATATCCGGTCCTGTAGCAAAAGAAGGATTTACTGCATCTCCTGTGTTCTCCAGATAATAAGGGTTTTCATCCACACTGCCGATGATCAGGTCCTGATCACCATCGCCATCCGGGTCGGCAAAACGGGGCTGCGAAAATGGCAGGCTGGGTATTCCGCTGGGATTATAAATGGCATCGTTTTGAACCCAGGGTTGACTATGGGAGGCCGTTATAATGATAAAAACCATTGTGACGGTGAAAAAAGAATTTCGGTTCATGGCTGCTTATTTATTTTACTTCAAAATCGAAAACTGATCCCTCAAAGTTAATCATTTTATTTCCCATCCTTGAATATCAAAGCTGTTTATTGGGCTAAATTTTATTTTGATGTGCCGGCTGAATATTTCATGGAAAATAGTCGTGCAATAGCTGATCAAGTATTTAAAGGATTTATTGTTTCGAATGTTTCCGATTTCCAATGATATTAACGATGCAATGTCAAACCACGAAGTGGTAAAATGTGAATAGCCATAGGTGAAACCCATGGGTATTGGAAAAAACGCCAATGAACCCCGGAGGGGTTCAATAAATCATAATAAATATTTCTCATTGAATTCAATTGTATGCTCTTTAAGTAAGCTCATATATTCATCCCTAAAACTTACTTTTCGATGTTGTTCTTTTTGATTTTTTACGTATTCAATCAAATTGTCTTTAGCCGAAATAGAGTAAGTAAAAGCACCATAACCATCTTGCCAACCATTGAAATCAGGGAAAATATTTTTAGCTTTTATTAAATCTGATGAAGCAAGCTTTACATCTTTTATTAAATATGCAACCGCAACAGTTGGATGCACATGAGTAATTATATGAATATGATCTTCCACGCCACCAATTCGATATACATGACATTTTTTATTTTTCAGGATTCCCCAAATGTATTTGAAAAGATTCTCCTGACCTGATTCTATCATGGTCGGTTCATTGTTATAGGTGCCGAATACTATCTGATAAAGAATTTGTGTATAGGTACTCATTGATCAATTTATTATTTGAACCCTTTTAGGGTTCTTTTTACTTTCATCTTTCTTACCCCGCACTTCGTGCAAGGCTATTCATATTAAATCCTTTCAGGATTATCACTTAAAACTTAAAAAGAACCAGCAAGTCATTGCAAATTTAAATGAACTAATTTAATGCCCGGCACATCAAAATGAAATGTTGCCGAATTATTTCATCAACAGCACATCAAAATGAAATTTAGCCGTTTATTGGCATACCGACACAAAAAAAGGTGCTACATCCCATGTAGCACCTTAAAATGTATGAAAAAGCCTAATTTAGTTCTTCACCGGCATTGCTTTCAGCAATACATCATCAATGGCACCTTTGAGAGCATCTTTCGGAAGCGCTCCCATTGCCATTTGCGGCTGGCCGTCCTTTGGGCAGAAAAGCAATGACGGAATACTGCGGATGCCAAAAGCTGCAGCCAGTTCCTGCTCACTTTCCGTATCCACCTTAAAAATATTTATTTTGCCTTCGTATTCCTCAGATAATTCTTCCAGGATCGGGGCCACAATTTTACACGGATTACACCAGTCGGCGTAAAAATCAATAAGGCAGGGCAATTCGCCTTCAAATTGCCATTCCTTATTTTTTTCGTAATTAAATACTTTTTCTAAAAATGTCTGTTTTGTTAAATGTTCCATTTTTTATGATTCCTTTTTATCGTTATCTGATTTATTTAATTTCAATACAAATTCGTCGATGATTTTGATATAATCTTCCTTTTTCATTGCGCCCGGTTGCATGGCAGGTTTACCGTCAACGGGTGAAAACAATACGGAGGGAATGCTCCTGATCTGGAAAACTGTTGCCAGTTCGCGTTCTTTATCCGTATCGACCTTATAGATGATCACCCGCCCATCGTAATAATCGGCCAGGTCATCCATGATCGGCGCCACCATTTTACAAGGCTTGCACCAGTCGGCATAAAAATCGATCACACACGGGATTTCACCGGAATATACCCACTCCTGCGGATTGGTTTCATAATCCCATACCTTTTCGCGAAAGGTCTCGGAAGTAAGGTAAATGGGTTTAATATCATTTCCCGATCCGCTTTCATCCTGCTGATTCGCCTTGACCGTTTCCTCGAATGACTTTTTATCGGTTCCTGATGATTGATCACACGACCAGAAAATGGATGTGGATATAATCAATATGAATGATAACAGTTTTTTCATCTTAAATTCTATATTATTGATCCTTCTTTATACCAAGCAAAAACTCATCTATTACTTGTTTGAATGTTTCTTTTGGTAACGCTCCCTGAGTCATTTGAGGCTTACCTTCTTTCGGAATAAACAAAACCGAAGGAATGCTCCTGATCCCAAATATCCTGGACAATTCGCGCTGTTGTTCGGTATTGACCTTATAAATGACGATTTTCCCCTTGTACTCTTCAGACAATTCTTCCATGATTGGTGCTATTATTTTACAGGGCTTACACCAGTCGGCATAAAAATCAACTATGGCAGGAAGCTTTCCTTCAAAAACCCACTCGTCGGGATTTTTTTCATAATTGTAAACTTTCTCTTTAAAGGTTTCAACCGTTAAATGTTCAGGTACTGCTTTGGTTTCCTGCGCTTTTACGGCATAAATACTAAAAAAAGCAAGTATGAGTCCGAGTTTCAAAATATGTTTCATATTAAATTTTTTAGTGATCGAAACAAAACGCTGCAAAATTAAAAAAATTTTTAATTATATCGCTTAAATATCACTTTTTGTATTTTTGCAGTCAACTTTCATACCATTTGACAAGTTGTCATGAAAAAAAGTTTTGGTAAATGATGGAAAATATTTTCAAGGACATAACGATTTTAGAATTTGAAAATTTATTTTCAACCGATGAAAAATGTCTTGAATTTCTGGCTGATGGAAAATGGAAAGAAGGATTTGTTTGCCGGAAATGCGGTCATACGAATTTCTGCAAAGGGAAAAAACCATTTTCCAGAAGATGTACCAAATGCAAAACAGAAGAGTCGGCTACTGCACACACTGTTTTTCATAAATGCAAAATTCCTTTGGCAGAAGCCTTCAAGATCACCTTCCTGGTTTGTCACAATCCTGAAATCTCAACACAACAAATTTCTGAACGTATTCACATCCGGCAAATGACCTGCTGGAAATTCAAGAAGAAAATTACAGATTGCATCGACCAACGGGGCGACATTAATTTACTGGAAAAAGCGGAGTTGAAGAAAAGTATTTTGGGC
>JAFGBL010000189.1 GCA_016933115.1 Bacteroidales bacterium
ACGATTCAGAAAAGTACGGCCATCTTCATGAAAAACACCCAACCTCTCATTGGGATTCAGGTTAAAATATTCCCGGGCAATTTCAGTAAGGCCCGGGTCGATCTCTACTACATCAATTTTAGCATACGGGTAATTTTGAAGGTAAAATTTGGGAAAGGCATAGCCCGATCCCCCAATCATCAATGTATTTCTGAAATTGGGAGTAAAATGATTGATAAGTTTATAATAACGAAGAACTTCAAAAACCAGGTCATCATCGCGATCAGTAAACATGGCCGAACTTTTCTCATCGTTCACTTTTAGTATTTTCACCGGGCGGCCCGTTTGCTGATCGGTTGTATGGTAAATGATTACGCGGTTATACCGGGTATCGGTATCAATGTATTTTAATGAACGGGAGTTGATAATATTCCATGTCAACGAAAAGATGATTGATGCCATCAGCGGGATCAGCGCAATCTTGTACCGGCTTTGAATTCCCAAAGCTGTCAGAGAGGCCAGAACCATAAGCAATGAAATGGCAAAAATGACATTTCCGAAACCGAACATGGGCAATAGTAAATAGCCTGTTATAAAAGTCCCAATAATGCTTCCAACACTTGACAAGGCATAGAGTTTTCCTACTACATTACCCGAAGTTGAAAGATTGCCAATCTTTATTTTTATCCCAATCGGAAGGACCATTCCGAGTAAAATACTTCCCGGAGAAAATAGGGTGATAACCGACAAAACAGTCTGCAAACGAATGCCCGGAATATATTTAATGACCCTGTCAAGTACAAATTTGTTCGAAATTGCAGTAAAAAAAATGAAAACGGAAGCAAGTAAAAGTATCCAGGCCAGGCTGATAATATCCGATTTATGTTTTGAAATCCATCCTCCCATCCAGTAACCCAAACTCAGGCTGCCCATAATGATCCCGATCATACTGGTCCATATCAAAATCGAGGTACCGAAATAGGGCCCGATGGCACGTGCTCCTGCAATCTCATAAATCATGGTAACCATCCCTGCAAGGAATATTACTACATTCGGATAATATTTTTTGATCTTTTCGATAACCCTGCTTTTTCTATTTTTTAATAATTTTCTTTGATACCTCGAATTGACCGGAAGTGATTTTAACTATATATAATCCAGGTGGACCTGTCGAAATAGGAATTTCTACCCGCCGCTCATTGGTTTGAAAATGAAGATATTTTTTTTGGAAACTCTGACCCTTCGGATCAAATATTTCGACAAGGCAACCTACTGGATTATTTTTGTTGTAAGTAATTATAACAGACTCATCAAAAGGATTTGGATACAAATTGAAAATATCATCAAATTTAAAAGTAGAAATTCCTGCTCCGCCTTCTGTAAGCTGAACATCAAGTTGAGGTGATTGATTTTCCAATACTTCAACACCTTCAATAACCTTAGGCGTATGTCCGGCTGCTTCGAACAACAGGTCGTAAATTCCGGGATTGGCCATACGGAAAAAAGATCCCTGCGCGTATCCGGAGACCGTCCAGCTATTGTCCTCATCATGATCCATGAAGGTAATGGAAGCCTGAAGCGGATTCCCTGTGACTGAATCGGTAACGAATCCATGAACCCCATACAGTGCCTGTTCCATGTAATGAATAAATGACCGGTAGTTATATTCCCAGTAATTTTCAAGTTGATTTTCGGGCATCAGTTTAATATTCGAAATCTCCACAGTTACTTCGCGGCAATGATTGAAATAATTCATATAATCCTGCCGGCCGCCAGCCAACGTATACCAGGCATAACCATTGGTGATTCCGTTGTTCTGATCGTTAAAATAGCCATCCGGTGAATAAAACTGTGCCGAGTCGGCCCATTGCCTGCCAACCATCTGCCACCAATCGTCATCGGCATGCAACCTTGGCCATGTATCCCAAGGATAATTGAATACTTCAGCACCACCATGGAAATTGGCGCTCATGGTAAAGAAAAGGCTATCGGCCAGCGCCATGAACTCTAGTGTTTCGGGTTCCCAATCCTCGTTATGCGGGTGTGGGCCTTCATCCGGGTCGGGGAAATTCCGGTTCAGGTCAATTCCGTTTGCATTGAAGCGGGTTGCTCCGTAAACCGAATTATTTCCCAAAGCATAAGTCCCATCGGGATTTGCCAACGGGTTAATCCAGATTTCGAGGTTATCAACGAGATGCGTTACCAAATCGTTTGAACCGTAATTCGACAACATGTAATCGATGAGATGCAACATTAATATATATCCGGTAGTTTCATCCCCATGAATAGTAGCCGTATACATGAATCGAGGTTCCGGCTCATTGTTAAATATATTTTTTGAAATCTTTGCAAAAAGCAAATCCCGCCCTTCAACGGATTTACCGATACTGAAAACATCGCATAATTCAGGAAAGCTGGCTTCAAACTGGTACATGATGTCGACATATGCATCATAAGTAGGATAAAAGTCCCATGCCTTTACTTCGGAAATATCAATGTTGCTCCGCATTTCAGGTTTATACAATTTGCCGGGAGGGGTTTGAATTTCAAAGTCCGGATTTAATTTCAGAAATTCAGCAAAGCCGCTTTTATTGGCATAGGCATAAATCCAGTCTCCATCCGTTTTATGATCAATTGAAATGAATTCGTTCACTAGGTGCAAGTCTGAGGTATTTTTGGTTGAAAATCGAAAATAAATTTCATTACTCGAACCGAAAAATTCATCCAAATACCAGAAGTTTCTATTTTCCTGTCCCTTAACCGTTAACAGAAGCAATAAAAAAACGATGAAGCTCCAAATTCCGATCTGTCTCATTTTACCAAGTTTTAACGCAAAAATACTGATTAATCCCAAATCCAACAGGATCAAAATTACTTCTGTTGTGGTACCTGATTGACAAAGTGAAATAAAAAAACCCCGGTAAAACTTACCGGGGCTACCTGTCTCCAAACAAGACCTACTTCAATATCTGCAATTTTTTGTTGATCATCCCGTCATTTGTTTCTAACCGGAGGAAATAAATTCCATTTTCCAGGCTGGATATATCTAAATTACCTTTTGAATCATTTAATTCATCCTGGTAAACTCTTTTTCCAACCATATTTAATATTGTCACTTTCTGAATGTTTATTGGAGAACTAAAACTAATTTCATTTCTTGCCGGATTCGGATATATATTAACCTGTCTCTGGATATTTTCATCAATTCCGGTGATGTGATTTACCGTAATGTAATCCTCCTTGGTTATAGAATTGGAACCGGCTGCGTTGGTTACGGTGAGTGAGACTGAATAAACACCTTCAGTCATGTATGTAACTTCTGGGTTCTGATTGTATGAAATTTCCGGTGTTCCACCTTCAAAGCTCCATTCCCAGGAAGTTGGCTCGTTGGTTGAAAGATCGGTAAACATTACCGATCCACCCTCATCAATGGTCGTAATGTCCGCTGTAAATTCAGCAGCCGGGGGTAAAACTACCGATTCGCAGGAAATATATGCCGCCCAACCCGACGCAGTAACAGAATAATCGGAATGGAACTGGAAGGTAAGTGCTCCTTGTTCATTGGTTGCGACAATTGTACCCAGAGAGTCCGTTCCACAGTAAGTTCCAACCAGTCCCGAATTTGTCCCGGCTCCATCAAATATTTTTAACCAGTCATATTCACAACTGGATTCATCCTCCACCGAAAAACTGAAGAATTCAGCTTTCACCTTACTTCCGTTTTCACCGGGCAGGAAAATCATGGTAAAGTCCTCGTCATCGCTATAATTTCCATAGGGACCGCCACTATCGTAAAAATTTCCTTCGCAGGTAGTGACCGTCGTATTTTGCATAACATAATTCAAACTCACATTGATATAATCCTCTTTTACGATGGTTTGAAAATTTGTACCGTCAGAAACAGTCAGCGAAACATCGAAAGTACCTGTGGTCGGGTACAAAACATCCTGAGGATTTTGCAGGTTGGATGTAGACGGCGTTCCTCCTTCAAAAGTCCATTCCCAACTTGTAGGATTACCAAAGGTTAAATCGGTAAAATCCACTGTTGCTCCTACCGGAATATCTGTAATGCTGGCAACAAAATCAGCAATCAGGTTTCCCGAGCCAAGTTCAACATTCAGAATGGTCAATTCCCTGTTTTCAGCAGCCACATTTTCAATAGTCTGAGAATAGTATCCCGGTGCAGTAAAAGTAATATCATAGCTTCCTTCATAAACCGGACGGTAAAATTTCCCGAAAACAGGGTCGGAGAAAACCATAGAGCTGTCTTCGTCGTGCGATTCAATAAAAACCTGTGCCTTCAAGGGATTGCCGGTATTGGCATCGGTAACCGTTCCGGAAATACCAAAAGTAGTTTGCTCCATATAGTTCAGCAACGACCTGTAGTTATATTCCCATAAAGCGGGCAATTGGTTGGCCGGAAGCAACTTGGCATTCGACATCTCCAGGGTAAATTCCCTGCACTGGTGAAAGTAATTCATATAGTCCTGCCTTCCGCCGTTTACTGTATACCATTGGTATCCATTGGTAATTCCATCATTATACTCATCCATATATCCTGAAGGCGAATAATACTGGGCCGTATCGGCATATTCATGGCAAACATATTGCCACCAGTCATCATCGGCATGGAGATCCGGCCAGGTATCCCACGGATAATTGCACACTTCTGTTCCACCGTGGGTATTTGCCGAAAGGACAAAATGATGTTCCTCAGCAAACTGCATGAAAGCAATGGTTTCGGGTTGCCACTGATTGCCGTCGGGATGCGGGCCGTCCTCCGGATCAGGGTAATTCCGGTTCATGTCTATTCCGTTGGCATTGTAACGAGTGGCTCCATACACACTATTATTACCCCCGGCATAGGTACCATCAGGATTGGCAGCAGGATTGATCCAGATATCAAGATTTTGGACCATTTCAGTGATCCGTGGATCAGTACCGTAATTGTTCAGCATATAATCGATCAAACGAAGTAAAACAATAAATCCTGTAGTCTCATCTCCATGGATGGTTCCTGTGTACATGAATTGTGCATCGCCCTGGTAATTTCCAAGATCATCCGTAATATGGGCAAAAAGCAATTCCCGGTTTTCAACCGACTGACCGATACTAACAATTTCACACAGATCAGGGAAATTGGCTTCAAACTGGTACATCAAATCAAGGTAACCTTCGTAGGTAGGATAATAGTCCCAGTCATTCGGTGATTTCAGGTCAATTTTATCTTTCATTTTTGGATTGACGGCCAATCCCGGCGCCTGTAAAATTTCATATGATTTGCCGGTACCTAAAAACTCACTGAATTCTTTTTTGTTGGCATACGCATAAACATCTTCCAGGTCAAGTTTATCAATTGAAATGATTTTGGAATACAAACTGATTTCTTTAGGAGTAGAATAATGAAACCGAAAATAAACTTCTCCCCGTTCTTTTAAAATGGATTCAGCATCATTTCCCTGGGCCAAAGCAATAATATAAATCCCAAGAAAAATAAAAATCCCTAAAGCCTTCTTTAAACCTCTTAAAAACATGGATTTCTGAATTATTAATTATAAACTCTAAATTTTATTATGATTCTGATGGACGTCCGAACAAATGACAGGTTGAATGTAATAATAGTTGCTTATCAAATTTTTTTCCTTCGCCTCCCAATCTGATTCAACCAGATATAAATTTTTCATCTTTTCTATGCTTGTCGCGGTTTTAAAACAAGCAAATAATGGATGACGTTTTCAATGAATTCTTCTATCGTAGAATTCTTTTTTATGTCGATCATTAAATCGTAATACTGTTCATGGTTGGGGCTGTATCTTCCCACTTTGAATTTGGACCGGGAGAGTCCTGCAATAAACTGCGTTACAAAATTATCTTCCAGCGTCAGATCGATTAAAATATCAAATTCCTTTTTAATGAATTCCTTGATATAGTCATTTTTCGGTGCACCGAACCAGTTCAGGTCTTTCAGATCGAAATAATAGCCTGAATTCGCAGCGACACAATAATTCGGTATGGAATTCCGGTTCACAAAACCCAGGGCCATTACCTGTCTGTTGCGTGTCGTGAGCTCCTTCACAAGCAGCTTGATCTGTGTGAATAAATCCTGGTTAATGACATTGTAAACGATCACTACCGATTTGGCATCATTTAAATTGATCAGCCTTTTATTCCGGGTCAAATGATTCAGTTTACGCTCAAAAACGTAGCGGCCGATAGAGCTTTTTATATTTGACAGTTTTGATGTCATCCGGTAACTTGAGCTTTACTAATTTACATTAAATTTATGATTCGCTTATTTCCTTTGAATACACATTGACGATTTTACCGATATACATCCTGTGGTAATCCTTTTTCGGATAGTTTCTGTGGATCAACCGATCAATAAAATTTTCAGGATGTATATCCTCAAAATATATCTTTTGACATTCCAAAACAAGCCTTGCTTGTTCAAACGTTATATTTCCCAGTTTCGTTTCAAATGGCAGCAATCCGGTTTCTTTAATTTTATCTACGGTTTCTCCGCTATGTGAACCACAATAGGAAAGCATATGGTGATATTTTTTTTCAAAAAAACTCAATGTAAAAAAATTTTCCCGTTCGATAAATTGATAAGTATAACGTTGCGGCCTGATGAAGATGAAAACAACCGGTACATTCCAGAGGTTTCCAAAACCACCCCAGGATGCTGTCATCGTATTGAAAGAATTTTGGTTACCGGCAGTAATCAACATCCATTTTTTACCGACGATCTCAAAAACATTTTCTGTAAGCTTTAATGGCGTAATTTCTTTAAACATTTAAACTTAGTATTATTTCTTGATCGCTTCAAAATTAAACAAAACATGTATTCGCACTTCAATATCCCGGTACATCATATTGAAAAAATTCCGTTCTTTGAATAATTTTTTAATCAATTAATGCCAACGCAAAGGAGAAATAAAGTACCCCGGTTTTTCGGTTTCAGGATTTACTTGTCGTCCATAATAATATACTACTGGTTGGTGCTTCCTTTCATTTTTATCATCAGTATCAAATACTCACCTGATTTCCGGCAGCGCAACAAAAGTGGTTTTATTGAATTTAATAACAATAGTACGGGGGTGCTTGCCGATACTATCAATAAAACCTTATCGGATTATTTAAACAACAAAAATCTTGAAGACTCCCTGCTTACTGAGTTGGATGAAATAGATAAAGTTGTGGACAGCGCTGAGAATTTAGGCCCGACCCGGATTGAGG
>JAFGBL010000190.1 GCA_016933115.1 Bacteroidales bacterium
GCAAGAATCGGATCTTCTTCTTCCGAACTACTACAAGCGACAAAATACACAAGTATACTACTCAGAAACAACAATTTAAAATATGACCTGATCTTCATTTTATTGTAATATCTTATAAACAATTCTTCAAAAGAAATCTGTCAGGTTTTTAAGCCTGACAGATTTTACAAATACCTCAACTTAATATCAGGCAGGAGACCTGCCAGGTTTCAACTAAACTAAACTACCTTCTTGTTACTCTAAAATTATCAAAAGCAGCTTCAAAATTGTCTGTTGTTGAAGTGCGATAGTTATGAAGATAAATTCTAAAGTATGTCTTTCCTGAGCCACCTACTATATCCGAGACTTTTGAAATAGAATCATCGTTTCCGTCTTCAAGACGAAACGAGGATAACGGAATAGTTACTGTTTGCCACCCGTCAGTTGTAACGGGAGTAGTCTTACTGGTTGATACTTTCCACGGTTCGTATCGTGCTATATAATTACTTGCATTTGCGGTTCTGAAACAAAGCGTACCCCCGCTCCATGGTTTCGCAACATTCAGTTCAAATTTTAAGGCCCAATTGTCGCCGGAATCATCCAGGTTCTCTGTTGGTACCCACTGACCACCGCCATCGTTAATAAGAATTTGATTTCCTCCCCAACCATCAAGATAACCATCTTCTCCGGCTTCCAGAGGAGTGCTCTTATAGACAAGATACAAGCCGTAACCAACACCATAATCAGTATTATAGGAAGGCCAGTCTGAATTCGGGTCCGAGGCATAAAGATTCACATCGCCATTACCCCAGCCCCAGCCGAAGTAGTCGCCCCACTCCATATTGGCCAAAATGCCAACGCCACCGGAGTTTATTAACGCAATTTCATTCACATTAAAAACAGTTGTAAATGAACCCGCCAATGTTGTAATCTCAACCGGGCCGCTTTGCGCCAGTGCCGGGGAAACAAAGCTAAGTACAGACTCATCTGCCGACACTTCGTAGTTGGTTATTTCTGTACCAGCAAAAGTAAAGCTTTGAATTGCAGTAAAGTTATACCCGTATAAATGAACCATATCACCTTCATGGGGCACTTCTAATGAAATGTATGATATTACCGGAGGACCAATAATTTTAATTGAGAAATTAGTTGACCCTACCCCGGTGGTATAAGTAATCGTATTTGCCAATAAAGCATTGGAACCCGATAAATCAGCAGGCACCTGTACAATGGCGCTTGTGTCGGTATAAACCACCTTGCTCAAATCGGCAGCAATACCCTGAAATGATATTTCTGTGGCATTCTTGAGGCTATATCCGACAATATTGATTTCATCACCGGGGTACAACACATTAACAACCGTATCATTGGGAGAAGTTTCATTATTTCTCACACGGGTAATCAATGGTTCACCGATAATATTGATATTAAATGTAGCCATCCCCCCTTCACTGATTGCGGTTACGATATTTAGTTCGTCTGCCGGAACCGACTCGAATGGGATGGAAGGCAATTGCACTACAAGGCTTCCATCGGCAAAAAGCGCTGTGTTAATTGTAGCAGGGATAGAGCCAAAATTCACCTGACTAACAGTGCTCAGGTTTTGTCCCAACAATACGACCCATTGGCCGGTTTGTATCGTTGTAACAACCGTATCATTGGGAGAAGGGGCATAATTTATAACACCAGTTATAACTGGTGGCTCCATTTGTTCCTCCTGGCAGGCCGACATGTAAAATATGGCTGCTCCGATACTCAGAAGCTGCAAGTAATAGATGTATTTATATACTATTTTTTTCATAGTTGCTTTTTTCTTTATATTAAAAATAAGGTACTGGCGCATCTAACAATTTTGGGTTAGCCGTTATTTCAGATGATGGGATCGGGAGCCTGAATGAATTGGCTGTCGCCGGTGTAATAACTCCAAAGGGATCATTGGGCTCTGCTACGCCATTATTGTAATTAAAGGTAACACGCTCTCCTTCATTCAGAAGGCTGATTGCTTTCTGGGGGTTGTAGTACGAAAGACTTACTAAATCACCCCAATACTGACTTTCTGCAGCCAACTCGATCCTTCTTTCTTTAAGAATGACATCAGCATCAATCGAGCTTACTGGCTGAAGCCCCGCCCTTGTACGAACTTTGTTAAAGTACATCAGTGCATCAGCATCTCCGGATGAGCTGTTGTTACCCAGAATTGCTTCGGCATAAACCAGGTATACATCTGCAAGTCGCAGCAAGGCATTGTGCTCGGCAGAAGAAAACAACGTCATGATTGGTACATTGTTATCTTTTTTCGTACCAATGATGTGTTTCTTTAATCCGGTTTCGCCAGTATAAGTATATCCACCGGCGGCTGCGTTTAACTCCGGATAATAATCACCCTTCAGCATAAAGGTTGCTTTACGCCTGATCGTATCATCCGCTGAATATTGCAGGAACATGTCGTAGCTTGGCCGGATTCCAAACCAACCGGCTTGTCCGTCGGCTGAAATTTCGGTGCCGCCCGGAGAATAAATTTGCAACATGTTACCTTCAAGCCAGTTACTGGTTGTGGGGTCCCAACGTAATGCAAACAGTGCTTCCTCGTTGTAATTGTTCTCCGTTTTGAACAGGTCCGCGTAGTTGTCCATCAATTCCAGACCACTGTTTTTACAAACATTGCCCGCGTACAGTTTGGCCTTGTCCAAAAGCGCCTGATTTCGTCCTCCGCCTTGTGATTCCAGTCCTGACCAGGATAAATAGACTTTGGCCAACAACCCTTGTGCCGACCATTTGGTAACCCTTCCGCGTTCCCAGTCTGACCCCACTGCCTCAGGAAGGTTCTGCGCGGCAAAAGTCAGGTCGTTTACAACAAACTGGTAAACATCATTCACCAGATGTCTTGGAACCAAGGGTGAACTAATCAGCTCAGTATTGTCTTCGATGATAGGAACATCACCCCATAACAGTCCCAGGTTGTAATAGGCATATGCACGGATAAACCTGGCTTCAGCAAGAGCTGCATTTTTATCTGCTTCGGGAACAGATTCCGGTGTTTTTGCATTTATCGCGTTAATGGTGGTATTACAATGGGCAATTACCTTGTACATGCCACTCCAGCTGGCAATTACGGTTCCGTTCAGACCGGTAACCGAAAAAGTATTGAGCTGAACAGCATCATCATTATATCCCAGTACCATGTTTCCACTCATCACATCGCCTATGGTCAGATAACTGACGTAAGTCCATTCGGCCCAGGGCGAACCGGCATACAAAGCAGCTGTCGCCAGCTTTAAATCAGAAGTAGTTTGATAAAAGTTTTCCGTACTGATCTCTGATAGCGGAGGACGATCGAGAAAGTCCTTACTGCAGGAGGCCAATAATCCAGCAACAAGAAGTGCCAGATAAAATATTTTTGATTTTAATTTCATTGCATTCGTTTTTTTATTTCGACAAAGTGATGTTTAGACCCAATGTAAACCTTCGGGCCTGAGGATAGTACCCGTTATCAATACCCGCATTAATCGGGTCCCAGGAACCAACTTCAGGGTCCATACCGGAATATTTTGTGATAATAAAGGCATTGGTTACGTTCGCATAAACCCGCAAAGAATTAATGTGGATCCGTCTCAGCAAGTTCTCGGAGAAAGTATACCCCAATGAAATGTTTTTGCACCTTACAAAAGACCCGTCTTCTATAAATTTGTCGGAGAACCTCAGGTTGTCGTTTGTATTGTCATTTCGAAGTCCCGGAATATCCGTGTCGGGATTAGTAACAATAACATTGTAGGGATCAGTGTCCGAGCCCTCAGGATCAACCAATTCAAGTTTGGCATAATTGCTTAACGCTCGGAAATAACCATAACTTCCACGCGGATCTTCAGCAATAACGCGCAACTGATTAAATACTTTATTACCGATACTGGCACTTAAAAACATGTTTAAGTCGAAGTTTTTATAGGAAAACGTATTGTTGAATCCCAGTTGCACTTTCGGAACTGGCGATCCAAGGTAGGTTTGATCCTTTTCATCGATGATACCGTCCCCATCCAAATCTTTAAACTTGAGGTCGCCATACCAAATACTTCCGGCGGCATTTGCAAATGGGAGTATTTCGCCATTTTTCGATGGCCTGGCGTGGGGCTTAATGCCATTTTCTTCATCGCCGTAAACATCAATGGCAGATGCAAATACGCCGTCATCTACAACGTACCCGTAAAAATCGCCAATGGACCTTCCAACCACCGTCTTACTGAATTCGCCCACGATCGGCGCCCCGTCAGCATTAAGTTTTACAACTTTGTTGATGTTACGCGATACGGTCAGGTCTGTCTTCCAGGTGAAGTTCCTTCCCTGGATATTGGTGGAACTGATCCTGAAATCAAATCCTTTGTTTTCCATTGAACCCACGTTTACCCATGGTGCGTCCAATGATCCGGGACTATAGCCAGTAGCAGTTCCGGAGTACATGGGCAGCGACGTTTTCATGGCCAGCCCATCCGTTTTTTTCAGATAAAAATCGACCGAAAAATTCAATCGCCAGTTGAAGAACGTCCCGTCAAGCCCAATGTTGGAACTATTAGTTTGTTCCCACTCCAGAACAGGGTTACCAATATTTATGGTACGTTGCGATACCGTGCTCACACCCGTCGGTACAGTGGCCAGCGTTGACGTGTAAGCGTAATCACGCCCGGCCTGCCTGTTGGTCAACCCATAGCCCAGGCGCAGCTTCAGTTCGTTGACCTTCTGCACACCTTTCAAGAAATTCTCGTTATTGATTTTCCACGCGAACGCGCCGGAGTATGACAAAATCCAGCGTTTATCTTCGGCATACATCGAAGACCCATCCTCGCGAATGTTTCCGGTAAGCAGATATTTATCGTTGATTCCCAAATTTAAACGGCCAAAAAACGATTCTCTGGAACTATGGTTTTTTGTTCCATTGTTTGTTGCTGTTGTAGGATCGCCCCCATTAATTACCTGCACATTGTTGGACGGGTAATTTTTACGGGAGGCTTTTAACGTTTGCCCTCTATTCAAAGATGCTTCATGCCCGGCCATTGCTGTTAAACTGTACTTATTGGCATACAAGTGGGAGTAGGTGAGGTAATTTTTTATCGTGGTATAAACACCCTCACTAAAGTCAGAAGAACCCTCGCTTATAAGTCTTTCCAGGTTTCCCATCTTGTAGGCTGGCTGAAAGATATCCTGTGTGGCTATGGTGAAATTCCCGGAAGCTTCATTGCGAAGCACCAGGCCTTTGGCAAAGGTAATTTCGGCGTAGAGGTTGCCAAAAACCTGTTTCCGGTTGACCTCATCTTTATTAATTAACGAGATTGCGTAAGGGTTTACTCTTTGAGCAACCCAACCAGCCGGGTTGGTAGAACCTCCCCAACTGCCGTCGTTATTCTGTACCGGAATATTGGGGGTTTGCTCCAGCGCTGCGCGAACTACGCTATTGACGGTGGTATTGATATTCTCATCGATATTTACCATCTGAAGGCTAGTACC
>JAFGBL010000191.1 GCA_016933115.1 Bacteroidales bacterium
AAGTGGTGTTTCAGAATCGGTCGCACTGCTTCATCATAAAACGACTCGCTCAGCTTCAGGCCAGGGATGAATTCAGGCAACACCATTTTTATTTTTCCATGGCCCTGGATTTTAAATCTGCAGGCATTTTTTCAATAGCATACCTTAACGCCGTTCGGGGCATTCTTGACTTATGTTTCAACACATAATCAAACACGTCCGGTTCGTGCGCTTCGCTGGCAGCTTTGAGCATCCAGCCATACCCCTTCTGCACGAGATCATCTTTGTCTTCCAGTAATGCATCCGCAATTCGGAATATCTCTTCCAGGAACTTGCCATGCCGGGCAGGAATAATCAGGGTTACAGCTGCCCCCCGGCGCAGCCAGCGATTCTCAGATTGAGTCCATAGAATAAGCTTTTCCAATAATTCTGGATACTTCTCCACCAATGTGCCAATGGTGTGATTGCATAACGTATCGCAGGATGCCCAGTTATTGACATACAGGCTCAACCATTTTTCAAAAATAAAAAAATCTTCAGGAGAATATTGTTTGTGAAGAGAATAAGACCAGTTACAGGCGACAAAGGATTCCTCCAGGTAACCTGATTTCCATAAATCCTCACATAATGAGAAAACATCATTTTTGTTTCGATCTTTTAAATATTTAAGATATTCTTTGCTGATTTTTGTGACAACCGCTGTTTTAACACCATACAACTTAACCTGTTCCTTAAAGAATTTCGGACCAGAATCTTTCGTTTTTAGGTCAGTTTTCTCATCCAGCTGCTTTCGTAAAGAATGTAAAACAGAATCGCGATCTAAAAAATTTGTTTGTTTTGACATATCATTTCCTGAATAAATCTTCAAACATTTTCACGTCCATTTTATTGGTTACTTAACATTTTCTAGCTGAGGATTATATTTCCTTTTATTTTTTAGCCATGATCTGACCGGTTCCTGAATTTCGACACCTTCCAGTAAGGTATTTTCTTCATAGACCATGCATACCAACTTATGGAGGGATTGGACTCTTTTCGAAACTGGTAATTTATCCTGCAGATGTAAGGGATAACTATACTCTGCTGGCAATATAAATATTCGGTCTTTTTCAATGAATTTCATCAGCAATGCACTCAACACCACCTGATGCAGGAATATTTGATGCAGCTCATCCTGACAATAATCGACCTGGAATTCCTCATCCATCAGTAATGTAACAAAATTTACCCGCCAGGCTTGCAGAATCCCTTTTGCCGGGTTGATCGCAAAGCAATGGGTATTGAAATACGGTCGCAGGGTTTGTCCATCAACATAGGACTCAATGTTATAAGGCACCTGATTTACCCTCACCACCTCGTAGACCCTTTGCCAGTATCCATCCAGTGGTTCATTCGCAAGGGAGCCGACATTACGAATATGAACAGGTCTTAAAGCCGCATCATATTGATCTCGTAGACTAAACAATTCTGGTGGATTGAAGATCAGACAATCCGGGTTTAGCCAAATGAGTGTTTGAACACCTTCTAATGCTGCCATTTCCTCAGCCAATGCACACGCGAAAACTTTCTCCGCCAATGGATAATTACTTAAGGGTAAGTCCATTTTCAATTGGAATCGCTTCAACGTATCCGATTCTATAAACCCCTCCGAGATTTTCATATCCGTGCAGAACACCCAGACAGGATATTCTCCTAATCTGCCACCGAACCTGCGCAAACTTTCGATTAACAGCTTCACCTGTTGCGCTTCCACCTGAGAAGATATCACTGTTATGTAATGAATGCGATTATCATTTTGAAAATTCATTTCCATCTCACCAATCCTTTTTTCATATAAAGTATTATCGCTTAAAATGAGCCTTTTTTACAATCAAAGACGGTAAATGAAGAAATAAGCGTTGATAACTCCCGATCGGTATAAAGGAATCGAATACCCACACCCATCAATGAAATCCTGGTGATCCATGAAATTCTTTAAAATGTCCGGGTATTCAACCAATAAAGGGTAGAAATTTGTCAAAACCCTCATAAATTTTGGGATGAGAGAATTAGATCCTGTACGCTATAATTTTAAAGGATACAAGCACCGTTATTAAAATCATAGAATCTGCGAAAAAAGTTATTGAAAAGGAATCTGGATGAAAACAGGTAATAAAAACCCTCAACCGAAAAGACCTGGCACTGTACAAACAATCTTCCGAATTTTGTTGGGCTTATTTTTAATTTTTGCCGGGTTGAATCACCTGACTGTTGCACGCGTGGAATTTCTGGCTCAGGTACCACCTTGGGTGCCACTGGATGGTGACCTGGTGGTTGTACTATCCGGCATTGCCGAAATCGCGCTTGGGGTTGGTCTGGTATTTCTGGTCAGGCAGCGCGTGCTGGTAGGGCTGGTTACAGCAGTTTTCTTTGTTCTCATCTTCCCTGGCAATATCTCTCAGTACGTAAACCGTATTGATGCTTTTGGATTGAATACTGATCAGGCTCGTTTTATCCGCCTTTTCTTCCAACCATTGCTGGTGATCTGGGCTCTATGGGCAACAAGCGCATGGAGTGCATTAATCGCTGCAAAATTTAACCTACGAAAGATTATTTCTGATGCTATTGGAGGTACTTATGAAAAAAATGATCGCAATGCATTATTAGTTTTTCCGATCCTTATCATTATCGGCTGCTTGGTTGCTCTAGCAGGCAGCCAGGGAGGAAGAAAAATTGGAGTCATACCCGTATTTGCTTTATCAGTTGGTCTGGCATTTCTCATTCAGTGGATGGCTTTTATCCCTGCTTTCCTGCTGCAGACCGAAAAATTTTTCGATCTGACCGGTAGTATTACCTACATCTTCGTGATCAGCATCGCTGCGTTTTTAAGCTCGGGGTTGGACTCAAGGTCGATCTTGCTCTGGGCTCTGGTCGTAATCTGGGCAACCCGTCTGGGCACATTTCTGTTTCGACGTATCCGCAAAGCAGGGAAAGATGACCGCTTTGACGAAATCAAACCTTCCTTTATCCGGTTCTTAAACGTCTGGACCATCCAGGGTTTGTGGGTCACTTTCACCATGGCAGCAGCACTGATAGCCATAACGACAACAAACCACAAACCTTTGGATATTTTTGCGATCATCGGCTTTTTGGTATGGGTCATTGGATTTTCGATAGAGGTTATTTCTGACGCTCAAAAAAGCCGCTTCAATGCAAACCTGGAAAACAAAGGGAAATTTATAAGTACAGGTTTATGGTCCCGCTCACGGCACCCCAATTATTTTGGAGAAATCGTTCTCTGGGTCGGTGTGACAATCATCGCTTTACCGGTTCTACAAGGCTGGCAATGGATTTCCTTAATCTCCCCGATTTTTGTCACCTTGCTACTCACCCGTGTCAGTGGCATTCCGCTGCTTGAGAAAAAGGCTGATCAAAAATGGGGAGGCCAGGAAGATTATGAAGCATACAAGCAAAGCACCCCTGTTTTGATACCCCGTTTGTGACGTTGGAAACCTTTATTCTTTTATTCTGGAGGTGAATGCTTGTTGTGTTCCAGGTTTAACAACTACAACCTGATTTTTCCCTCCGTAGAGATTACGGAGATCCACCAAAAAATCGAATATTCAACCAGAAACCAGCCCCCGCCTGTCATTCTGCTCTTTCATTCTGCCTCGAACAAGTACAAACCTTGTCCGAGGTAGTTTTTATTCTTGCTGATTCAGGCATCGGAGCTACCCCATGAGGATTCAATGATCCTTTATCAGTCACTTGATTTTGATCTCATTCCAAGCGATCTTCTTGTTCCGAAGATCCTTCCTGGTGTTTTTGGATATGCCGGGGATTGTCATTATTCCATTGTCCGGAGGGAAGGAGATCTGAGCCTCGAGAACCTGTGGATCATCACGGGCACTCAGGAAACGATGGCTGCCCAAACAGTAATGAACGCGCAGAACATGCTCGTCTCCCAAATTCGGGAAATTATTACGCTCTTGATGGTCAAAGTCCTGTCCCCCTGTGGGATGTCTTGAACCGTTACTTTTAACAGTGTAAAATAAAAGCGTACCTTTCCACCTGCTTTCCAATTTAACTTGCCGGCTTATGTTTTCACCTTTACAGCTTTAATTAGAGGAGCAAACCATGTCTTCTGAAAAGAGGGATAAAGCGCGTGAAGAAGCGCTGATCAACGAAGTGATGGTCGGAAAATTTAACATCCGTAAGGCGATCAAGTTGTTCATCACCCAACGATTACGCTACCCGAGCATCAAAGGACGGATCGGTGAGCTGGAACCGAATGTGTATTTTGGCTATACCGATCACCCGCTGGACATCAACGGCACGGCCATCACGGTTCCGTTCACCATCTTTAATAAGAACCGCGGCCGTTCATCAACCTCCTTGCTTTGGCTCGACTCTGTGGAGCGGGTGGGCAATTCGTTTC
>JAFGBL010000192.1 GCA_016933115.1 Bacteroidales bacterium
GATATCTCGGATAGCGGGGTATTCCCTATTCCAAAACTCAAGCAGGTCATCCGGTGGATTATCCTTCAGCCAGCACACCTCAGAAACAGCAATATAGCCGGTTGGGTTCAGCATTTTTTTAAATGCATACAAACCCTCTTTAAAGCCAACAACAAATATGGACCCTTCAGCCCAGATCAGATCGAATTTTCCATTGATAAAATCGGGTTCGAGCATGTTGGCATTGATACATTTAATGATATCACCGAAACCTTTCAACCTTGCTTCTGCATACAGGGAATCCAGGTAGGGTTGATGATTATCAACTGCATAAATGGTTCCTCCAAAGTACTTGGCCAGTTCGAGGGTTTGGCCGCCAGTTCCGCAGCCCACATCAAGGATTTTTGGATATTTGGGTATTTCCAGAACCATGGATGCTGCCTTTTGGGTAGATTCATCGTCACCCGGCCCCTGCCTTGGCAAGTCGGTAAATACCTCGTAAAACAAATCTTCCATGTTGAATACTATTTTTTGAAAATGTTTTCCCCAGAAAACGGTGCCATTGAAAATCAATCCAAAAATAACATTGAAAATAAAATGAAATCATAAAAAAGAGATTTTTTTAGCAATTTGGAATGGTTCTAAAAAAATACCGGTAATTGGTATGAAACCGGATGCAAAGATCATCCCACCCCATCATGTTATGATTTAATCCATCCGTGGTTGAATCTCCCTTTCGTTATCAGGGTTGGAAGAGAATAGACAGGATTTTTTTTATGTTTTGGGAAGCATTCTAACTGGGGATTAAACCTTGTCAGCAATGCGGTTGATAAAAAATGGCCGGCCGTCAATACTGACTTGATTCAGGTTGTTTTCAAATATTTCATTTAATATTCCATTTTCTGTGGCTTCATCCAGGGTCAGGGAATGGACTTTACGATTAAGAACAAATAAAAATTGGTCACCAAAAGAAAACGCCATATTGGGATCGTGGATCACAGCCAGGACGGTCAATCCTCTTTTTACCAACTGCTTACAAAGCTTCAGAATCCTTATTTGATTGTTGTAATCCAGATGGCTGATAGGTTCATCCAGTAAAATGATCCCGGGTTCCTGAGCCAGCACCCTGGCAATCATTACCAGTTGTTGCTCCCCACCTGATAATTCAGTGTAAATCCTGTCCTTTAAATGTGCAATTCCAGTCAGGTGTAAAGCTTCCAAAGCTATTCCTTGGTCACTTACTGAAGGCTTATAAACTACATGCGCTGCACGGCCGGTAAGCACAACTTCCTGCACACTGAATGGAAAAACTCCCTGATGTTTCTGAGCCATGAATCCGATGTACCGTGCACGCTCACGGGCTTTCAAATGATTTAACTCTTTTCCGTTCACTTTCAGCCATCCTTTGTCATAGGGCAACAATCCCCCCATTATTCGCATCAGTGTTGACTTTCCCGAACCGTTCCGCCCCATCATCACCGTAAAACTTCCGGCAATTAATTCGAATGAAATATCCGATAACACCGGTTGGTCCTTCCATGAAAAATCAAGATTTTTCACTTCAATAATTTTTTCTACTGCTGCCATCCGATGTTCGATTTTTTAAGAAGCCAAATAAAGAAGGGCGCTCCTATCAGCATTGTGAAAACACCGATGGGTATTTCATAACCTGCAACGGAGCGGGAAATATTGTCGATCAGAACCAGAAAACTACCGCCGATCAAAAGGTTATAAAGAACGGCCCTTTGGTTATCAACTCCAAACAGCATGCGTACAACGTGTGGAATAACCAGGCCATATAATCCGATGATTCCAGAAACCGCAATGGCAGCACTGCTGGCCAGAGTTGCAGCCAGTAAAATCCATATTTTAAGCCGGGTTGGGTTCAGACCTGAAGAAGCAGCCTCTTCATCGCCGAGTGCAAGTACATTCAATTTCCACCGGAGCAAAAACAGGATGATCAATCCGGCAACGACAGGAAAAATCGCCAGGGTAAACTTATCCCAATCGGCATTTTGAAAATTTCCCATGATCCAGTGAACGATGCTTTGCAATTTAAAGGGGTCACTCCAAATCTGCACAATCGTAAGTAAGGCTGTGAAAATTCCGTTGGTGATGATTCCTGCCAGGATAAGTGAAATGATTGAAACCTGTCCGTTTTTTCGAGCCATAAAATGACTTAACCCCACAGCTACCAACCCAAAGATAAAAGCTGCAAGTTGTACTGGTAAAAAAGCTGTGGTCAGGCCAAGTGCAGCGCCAAACGCAGCGCCTGAAGATAATCCCAGAATATAGGGATCGACCAGGGGATTCCTGAAAATGGCCTGTAAAGCTGCTCCTGAAACAGACAAAATACCACCTGTAAAGAAGACCAGCAAAATCCGGGGAAGACGGATATCCAAAATAATTGTCCTAATCAACGGATCGGCCAGGCGATTTCCCGGGAGCAAAATGGAAAAAACATCATGAAAGGCAACCCGTTCGGATGCCCCAATAAACAAAGAACCGAATAAAACCGGAAAAGGTAGAATAAATACAGCCCATATTTTATAATTCCGGTTCATTGGTTTCTAACGATTTTCCATAAAAGAATTTAAAAATTTGCTCAAAATCTGTCGAATTTTGATTCGGATGCTGATGGCTCCATTGTGAAATAAGGTCCACAGAAAATAAAAATTTCAGTGTCCATAAGTCACATAAAAATGGATCGGGAAGTTCAAAAACCATTTTATTTTTTACAGCGTTGATCTGTTGCAACAAAGGATTATTAGTGACATCGAGCGGATCCAGCTTTTCATTGTTCCACATAACGATCATTTCAGGATTCCAATCAATGATTTTTTCAACACTTACGGTAACATGTTCCTGCTCCAACCGGCAAACATTCTGCAACCCAGCGAGCCAAAACAACTCATTCACCGTACTGTTGATCCCTGATGTTTCATTGATCCCCTGCGCCCACATGAAATAAGCAGATTTTATTCGTGACTCAGAAGCTTTAAATTCCAACTCCTGTAACTTTTTACGGGTATAGGAGATCAGGCTGTCTGCCTTGCCATTTCTATCCAAAATTTGACCCAAATCCCTGATCTCCTTAAAAACATCCTCGAAACTACTTATCATCACTGCATAAACCGGAATGCCGAATCGCTCCAATGCTGAAATAGCCTCTGTTTGGGATGACCAAATGATCACCAGGTCGGATTCAAGGCCAACCACTTGTTCGATGCTCACAAAATCCCAGTTTCCGGGTGATACAAGTTCTTTGTTCCCGATACGTTCATCCAATTGAGCATAATAGAAAAAAAGGTGATTGCGATAAATATCTCCGGGTACACCAACTACCTTTTCCCCGGCTCCCAGCATGTAAATGCCTGAAAGTGCACTTTCGATCAAACAAACCACCCTTTCAGCAGGCTTGTTGAATCCCAGGGTCTTACCCCTGAAATCTTTGACCGATATGATATTTGCATGTTCAACATCGCTGCTTTCTTCAGCAGAACTATAACATCCTGCAACAATGATATTCAATAGGATGAAATAGACAAAATATCTTTTTATGGATTTTTTTCCCGGCATTTAAAAAAAGGTATAAGTCAATCCTGCCATGAAGGAGAAACCTGTATTCTGGAACTGCCAGGGCATTTCATAGCGGTTATCCGTAATGTTGTACAACCGTGCAAAAATTTCAAATTTACTACTTTCGCTTTCGGTTACCTTTTGGGAAACATAAACATTGGCAACCACCCCTGGTGTAAACTTTTTCCTTCCCGATTTTGAATTGCTGTCGAAATACCCGCCATTATAGTTTAAATATGGACTCAGCAGAAGACCGAAAGGCAAATTAAATTTGATACCGGCATTTGCAATATGCTCAGGAGCAAAAGGAATATTCACATCATCCTGATCCTCAAGGATAGGATTTTTAATATTGGATTGCATGTAGGTATAATTTGCAAACCATGAAATTGATTTAATGAATTGCTGGTAAATATCCAATTCAACTCCCGTTGATGAGGATTCGCCTGCATTGACTGATTGCGACTGCGAAGGGTTTTCGCTTACCACTGTTTCCACAATTGCATCATCAACCCGCAAATAAAATGCCCTTACCGACAAGTTGATGTCAGCCGGCAATATCAAATTCAGTCCCAGGTCGGCTCCCAATCCCGATTCCGGTTTCAGGTCAGGGTTGGGTAATTGTCCGTTTCTTCCTTCAACACCAAGGTCATTGATGGAAATAGTACCTCCGATGGATTTCAAACCGGGTGTAAGATAGCTGTTCCCCGCATTTCCAAACAATGCAATCCAATTATTCAGGTGATATTTCACGCCACCGCTCCAAATCAATGACGACCATGATTTTTCTTTTTCTCCCGGAGCTCCTCCGTTTATCAGGTCAATATTGTGCCGGATAAAATTGTATCGCAAACCACCCCTGATGATCAACCCGCCAAAACGCAATTCTTCCTGTGCATAGATTCCTGTTTGGGTGGCATTGGATTTATTGCCGTATTGTTTAACCCCAGTCAGGGGATCGTTCCAGTTGAAGTATCCGGCGCCCTGGTAATCGGCTCCGAATATAAGGGAATGGGCATTTCCGTGAGCTATGGTCAGATATATATCAGCTGGTAAAATGTTTTGATAAACACCATTATTGGAAAGCAGGCTGTCGACTACATTAAAATGGCTTTCCTGCCATTTTCTGTCGTAAATCCTCAATCCGAAATGCGTATTCAATGAGATTTTATTGCTGAGCTGTGCAGTGTACCCTGCATTCATGGTGGTGTAATCGTTTTCAAACCCACGGTAAACCCTTCCGGCATCACCATTGTGCCAGGAGCGGTTGATGAAAAATGATACTTTTTGTCGTTCACCCCTCCCAACAAACAAATTTACACCTAAATAAAGCTTTGTCTTTTTGTATTCAGGATTGTCTTTCATGTTGAGCCACGAATTCTCGGTTCCATAATTGGTGTAATCCGACATTTCATAATCCAGGCCGGCAAAATAGTGAAGGTTTTGATTTACATCCTGGTGGTAAAGCTGTCCATTGAACGTATGATAAGAACCAATGGAAGATGAAAACAACGTTTTTTGCCGGTCAAATTTTTCTTTCAGAACCAGGTTCACAGTGCCGGCTAGCGGGCTTTGGTTCCCGGCAAAATCCTGGGAAAGGTAATTGGGATATAACACTGAAGCCGGCCCCCGCTGAATTTCAATCCGTTCTATGGCACTCAGGTCAAGGGATTGCGGATCGACAAAGGCATCCACCGGTAATCCCGACAACATATAGGTATTATATTTTGGACCGATCCCTCCGTATGTTCCCCAATTGGCATCATTCCTCGAAAGTGCGCTGACAGAAACACCGGGCTGATATTGTATTGCTTCGGCGATGTTGTTGTTTCCCTCAACTATCGTCGTTAATTCTGATGCCGGCAAAACATCGATCTTTTGTGTAACATTTCCAATCGAAACAGATGCTTTGGTGGCAGTGATGATAATTTCACCCAGGTTTAAAGTATCTTTAATACCGGATTGCCCGAAACCCGGATTATTAATTAGTGATAAAAAAATAAAAGCGAATAAAATTGAAAACTTATTCATTTTGCTACGTTATTAAATTTTCGTGTTACTCAAATAGTAAAAAAATTATTCGGAACTGCTCATGGTTAATTTTCCATGCTGGATCCCTTTCACAGCTATCAGTTTATTAGCAAGTAAAGTCAGTTTAAATGCCTCACCCTTCACTGCAATGATCTCCAGGCAATTGTCATGATCCAGATGAAAATGTTGGTTAGCCAGAATAATATCATGATAATCATGCTGAAGGTCAGCCAGCGTGTTCAGGAGGTCTCTTTTGTGGTGATCATAAACCAAGGAAATAGCTCCGGCAACCTGCTGGTTCGATTCCCACTTTTTCTCAACCAGATTATTTCTGACCAGGTGCCTTATGGCTTGTGAACGGTTCTTAAAATGATTTTCTGCTACATACTGGTCGAGGGCTTCCAAAAGCTCCTTTTCGAGCGAAACACCAAAACGGGATACTGACATCGTGTTACTTTTTTATGATATAGTATTACGGCAAAAATAAATAATTAATCAATGATACGATGATATTGGAAAAATTTTTTTCTCTGGAAAAATAAAATACAATTTACTGATCTACAGACATCAGTAAACTTTAATTTAGTGTATATTTCGGTTGTTTTTAATATTAGCCGCAATATATATTTCGAACTTTTCAACCTTTTTCCAATACCTTTGTTAAAGATTCAAAAAATATATATGTCCATTTTAGTGCCTTATCTTCACTTTATCGGAATTATGACCCTGATGGGAAGCCTGATTGCCGAACATTTATTACTCAAACCAAATATTGGCAGGCAGCAGATCAGAACACTGGTGTCTGTCGACCTTATTTATGGAATTTCAGCTATTGTTGTGTTGACCACCGGATTACTCCGCTGGTTTGTTTATGGAAAAGGATCGGATTATTACTTGAGCAATCCTTTCTTTCATACAAAACTCACTCTTTTTGTAATTATGGGGATCCTTTCCATTTTCCCCACTATTCAGTTTTTGAAATGGAAAAAACAGGTAAATGCCGGTTTCGAAATGATCATCGATGAAAAAACCGTACAAAAACAATTGATGTTTGTCAGGGTCGAATTATTATTGGTAGCCATCATTCCTTTATTGGCTGTGATGGTCGCAAGGGGTGTTTAATTTTTCCCCACAATTCTGCCTTTCTTAAATACAATAATCTTTTACCATTTTCACGGAGCTCTTCAGGTGTAATTTTAAATTACAATAATTTTATTTTTGCAGCCTGTTCAATCAACATTTGAATTCCATGAAAGAATTTTTCTCAAAAGAATTTTATTACAATACAGTCGGCGAGTGAGCCATTGCATTGCTGATCCTGCTTGGATCGTTCATCATTGCCAAAATGATATACTGGATTTTTGGTAATGTGATCAAACGGATTACCAGCCGCTCGAAAACCAAAATAGACGACATCATTGTTGACACGCTTGAAGAGCCGGTTATACTGTCCATGACTATTTTCGGACTGTGGTACGGTTTCAGGCAGCTTGTTTTCCCCGAAACCATCGACAACTGGATAAACCTGGTATATCATGTATTGGTAGCCATAACCGTCACCTGGCTTGTTGCGCGGTTGGTCGATGCCATTATCAGGGAATACCTGATCCCGCTGGCTGAAAAATCCGAATCCACAGTGGATGACCAGATGATCCCTTTGATCAGGAAAGGGCTAAGGTCGATCATCGGGATTTTAGGTATTATTGTCGCGCTTAATAATGCTGGCTATAATGTGGGCGCCTTGCTTGCTGGCTTGGGAATCGGCGGTTTAGCACTGGCTATGGCTGCCAAGGATACAGTTGCCAATATTTTTGGAGGCATTACCATTTTTACCGATAAGCCATTCAGGATCAATGACCGGATCAAGATTGACGGGTTTGATGGCAATATCACAGAAATCGGCATCCGGAGCACCCGTTTGAAAACCCTTGAGGGAAGGATCGTTACCATTCCTAATTCAAAATTTACCGACGGGATGGTTGAAAATATTTCCTCAGAACCATCGAGAAAGGTTGTATTAAATTTGGGGTTGGTGTATGAAACTTCTGTTGAACTGATGGAAAAAGCGATGGAATTGCTGAAGCAGATCGGAACTGAAAATCCCTCGACCGAAGATGACGTATTGGTCGGATTCAATGATTTTGGAGCTTCCAGTTTGGGGATTGTATTTATCTATTACATCCGCAAAAGTGAGGATATATTAAATACTCAAACCACCATCAACCTGGCCATTAAAAAGGAATTTGAAAAACACGGACTCGAATTGGCCTTCCCTACACAAACGGTCTATACCATCAGGAGCAATTAAAACAAGCGATTTTAAAATCTTAAAATCAATCATCGGTTGATTCTCCGACGTAATGGATAACGATCCGGTTGGCGATACCGGTTTTATTGATCGGGTCACCTGAGACAAAGATCACCGGGTCACCTCTTAAAGCCCATTTGTTTTTCAAAAGCACCTTATCGGCCGCAGCAATAAAAGAGCTTCCGGAACCGGGTTTTTTCATAAAAACGGGTTGGATGCTATACAATAGGGACAATTGGCGAAGCCTGGCCTGTTTATCGCCAAAAGCGATGATTGGAATTTGCATTCTTTGCTGCGACAACATCACGGAACTCCCTCCCGATTGCGTCCAGGTAATGATCATTTTGGCCTTTACGTCTGAAGCAATTGTACTCACACCATGTGCGAGGGCTGCCGCCCGGTGAAAATATCTTGTTTTTGTTATAAACCGCCCGCTTTGTATTTGGCTGTCTTTCAAAAATTCGTTTGTTCTCCAACCGATCTTACGCATCATTTTAACCGATTTATCAGGATATTTTCCTACAGCGGTTTCACCACTGAGCATCACGGCATCGGCACCATCGAAAATAGCATTCGCTACATCCGACACCTCAGCCCTTGTAGGGACCGGAGACTCAATCATGCTTTGCAACATTTGGGTAGCTACGATTACAGGTTTTCCATATTCGCGGCACATATGAATGATCTTTTTCTGTAAAATAGCTACTTCTGCCAGGTCCATTTCAACTCCCAGATCACCCCTGGCAACCATCACACCATCCGTTTCTTCAAGGATGGATTCAAGGTTTTTAATGGCCTGTGGTTTTTCAATCTTGGCAATGATGGGAATGTAATTTTCCAGATTGGGTTTCTTTCCCTTGAAATCAAGATAACCTGAAATTCCTTTCATCATTTTTGGTCTTGCTTCCAGTTCGGATAACCTGTTTTTTAACAGCATGATATCTTCAGCCTTTCTTACAAAACTGAGGGCCAGGATATCGAATTTTTTGGCTACGGCAAAATCAACACATTGAAAATCTTTTTCAGTCATGGCAGGAACCGTAAGTTCACTCTCGGGAAGATTGATTCCCTTGTGTGAAGTGACCAATCCGCCGACTTCAACACGGCATATTAATTTTTTATTTTCTCCTGTTCCTTTGGAAGCCAAGCAAACGAGTTCCAGGTTTCCATCGTCTATCAAAATCCTTTCTCCTGCTTTTACTTCGTCAACAAATTGGGGAAGTGTGCTCGAAAACACTTTTTCGGTTCCGGTGGTTCCGGCAACTAACCGATGCTTCACAAATTCAATTAGGTCGCCTTTCGTCAGAACGACCCCTCTGCCTGCAACTTCACCAACCCTGATTTTTGGTCCTGACAGGTCGCCCATTACTGCCGCAAAAATTCCGGTTTGTTTTTCGGCTTCACGGACATTGCTAAGCAAATTTTCATATTCCTCAAATGTCCCATGAGAAAAATTGATTCGGAAAACCCTGACACCGGCAAGCAACAGATCCATGATCTGCTGCACAGTCTCTGATGAAGGGCCTAATGTCGCTATGATCTTGGTATACAAAAAATCGGAATACATTTTATGTTGAATCATCTGAATTTGAGTGTAGGCATTGTTTTGAAAAACAGGATCAAATTTATAATTTTCACGAAATCGTTTTGCTGAATAGCAGCTCAATCATTAAAATAATACCTGACGCCAATCCCTCCACTCATGTCAAATTCGGTAGCGGGCAATAAATTCAATCCGGGCCTGATCTCTAGAAAAATATCCAATGGTGCCCCTTCGAACAAATAGGCAATTCCCAAAGGTACATGAGCTCCAAGGATTCCATCATCTGCCAGGATTACTTTCGCTCCAATACCATAGTATAAAGGCATTTGTCCCTCACTGATATTAATCACATCAAAATGATGTTTCAGGAAATCGCCGTGCAAATAAAAAGATCCACTATGATTGAAGGACCAGGCAACGGCCCCATCCAGGGCTGTAGTTCTGCTTGTCCAGTATTTACCGCTAATCCCGGTCGGTTCCCCAATTACAATACCCAATCCAAATCCGCTTTTCTGCGAGAATAGAGAATCACTGTAAATTAAAGCGATGGAAATAAAGATAATTAAAATTTTAGCTTTTGTCATCTTAATATGATTTATTATAATTCCTAATAATACTCGTTCTTACTACCCTTCTTGTAATAAGATTTCACGGGAGTAAATAAATTATAGTTTAATGAAAAATAGAGAATATTTGCATCCAGGTTTTCGTAAGGTTTGGTGCCGTCCGACTCGGTGTACCCTTTATTGTGAAAATTGCTCAGGTAATATTTGAATTTGAGGTTACCGCCAAATGGTAACTGCAAACCTACCATAAATCCATGCTGAAATTGCTCAACCCGGTCGCTGAACCAGACGTTGAATTTGTCCTTTTTCTCATCCCTGAATGTTTTTTCCTTATAGTTAAAAGGTAGTTCAAAATCGTAGCCTCCATAAATAAACAGCTTTTTCAATTTACCCAATTTTATTCCTACGGGTACTCCCAGATTATAAGTCCTGAATTTTTTCTTCACCTCAATGGTCGAACCGTCTTCTTCAAAGGTATAATTGTCGTAAATAAAACCGACGTTCCGAATGGCCAATCCTGTGAATATGCCAATATTATCTGAAAAATCGATGTTATATATTCCCTGAAAATTAAACACCGGCGACCAACGCATAATATTGCCCGATTCATCGCCATTGTTGTCGATGTTAGCAAATGAGAAGATCATTTCACCCCCGGTTGACCAATAGGTTTCGGTTTGGGCCTCTCCAGTTCCATAAATAAACAGAAACAATATAACTGCAATAAGAAATTCTTTCATAAATATCAATTTAAGTTATAATTAATTTTGTTGATTATTTAAATTCGGACATTTGTCATTTTCAGATAAAATCCCGGTATTAACAATAAATCATTTCAGTAAACCACAAATCAGGCCATTGGTTCATGGAAAAACACCTGTCAGGGCAAAATTACAATATAATTTTCCACATTAAATTGATATTTTTGAAAGCATTATTAACCATTAAATAATAGAGGTAATTTTTTACATTTGTAAGGTGAAGAAATACATTTCCATTTTATCTTTTTTAATAGTCCATTTATTTGCCTACACGCAACAGGAAAGGCTTGTGCTGGACAGCCAGGACATTCTTCAGGAGCCTTCAACAGGTAAAACAGAGGTACAATCAGCAAGCCGGACTGAACAACACCTAGAAGACCTTCCCGTGACTGTTTATGTTGTAACCCGAGATGAAATTTTAAAGAATGGCTACCTGAGCCTGGTGGATGTTTTGCGAGATGTTCCCGGAATAAAGGTGACCCAACCCGGGTCTGCGATTGAAGGAGAGACCTTTTTAATGAACGGATTATATGGAAATTACTATTGTAAAATTCTGGTGAATGACATTCCCATTCAACCGTCTGTGGTTAGCGGTATGCCCATCGGGGAACAATTGCCCATCAGGCAGGCCGAGCGTATAGAAATCATTTTCGGGCCATCTTCTGCCTTATACGGTGGAGATGCCTTAGCCGGAGTTATCAACATCGTTACAAAGACTTCCGACAGGCCGGTTTGGTCACAGGCTGATATTTCTGTTGGAAATTACGGATTTTACAACATGAATGTAATGATCGGTGGCAAAGTAGGAAAAAGGAAAAACGTTCTTGAATATAGTTTTTATGGGAGCTCGGGACACTATGATGACATGAATATCAAATATGACATTCCAAACCTATACAACCCAAACCTATACGGCGATTCGGCGCAGTATGCACCCAATTACAAAGGGGATTCGACAAACCCACAATTGGGCAGGCTTCCGTTAAATAGCAGGTTACTCGGCTTCGATCTCAAATTCAAAGGGATACGGTTCATTTACTCACACATGTACCGGAATTCGCACAGTTCCATCGGGCAATCAACGAATCGGTACGCTTATTACAATCCCTTGAGTTACTGGGGTGAAAAGATCGACAGGTATGCAATCAACTATCAATATACATGGGGTAAGATCAGTTCCACCACCAACCTTAGTTACCTGCAATACCGTTTGGATGATCAATCATCTTTCCAATTGATTGATGACTATGGAAAACAGGGAAAAGTTTATAAATATGCAGCATCGGATGACCTTTTTGCTGAAGAAATACTTACCTGGTCAATTAAATCCAATTTGGAACTAACAGGGGGATTATCGGCGCAGTACTCGGGCAACCTGCCAAAGACCAATGACCTGAATGAACCTTTTGAAACAGGAAAATACAAACCTTTCGCTGAAAGTGTTGATGTTGCTGACAGCGTTTTAGGACAATTCGGTTTTAATCCATTGGTTTTCCACAACCTTGCAGGTTTTATTCAGATTTTTTATAAAGTGGGTAAATTTTCGATGATTGGCGGAGCCCGGATTGATGAACATTCGATGTTTGGCTCGAGCATGAGCCCCAGGATTGGATTTCTATATAAACTAACTGATGAATTATCACTAAGAACCTCTTATGGCAAGGGTTTCAGGGCGCCATCCCTTTACTACGTTTACAACTCTATTGCTTATGCCACCCAGGACGGCATATTTTATGAAAACGTCCCCAATACGGATGTATCACCCGAAAAATTCCACGAGGTCGATCTGGGGCTACGTTACTATCCAACGAAAAATCTAAGCACGGAATTGGTGGTTCTATACCATTTTCTGAATAACAATATCACCAATTCATTGAAAATTGTCGATCCGGAAAAATATCCGAATGCTGCCAATATTTTTGCACTGGCGGCAGTGAACGACGACCGCTCGCAAGCTGAAATATTGATGGCGCAAGCTATTTTCAGGGCAAAAAATATCATTGAAAAAATTAAGCTGAATAGCGACTTGTTTGTAACCTGGTCAAAAGGAAAGGAAATCCTTCCCAACGACCTGGGAACATTGAACGATTATCGGAATTATCCAAACTGGCTGGTGCAATTCAATTTCGACATTGAACCCATTGAAAACTGGACATTCATTTTCAACAATACGTATTCCAGTAGTTGGAAGAAAAGGTTTTTCCCTTTCGATCTGCCAACCATGGAATTACTCGGCTTACCCACTGAAACAAAGGGATATTACACTTTGGATTTTATAGTGCGCTACCGGATAGATAACAATTTCCAGGCTTTTATGAATATGAACAATGTATTCGATAATGAATATGGTGGAACGGATGCAACCGGTTCATTATTCGACCTGGTTTACAACCCGCAGTATGGAAGATATTTTCGCTTCGGATTAATTTTCAGAATGGAATGATGGGAAAAGTAGTTAAATATTTGGGTTTATTTGGAATTTTAATTTCATCCATCCTGATCGGGCAGCAATCCGATACAGTTTTCAATTTTTCAAATTCGGGGGCTGAAGATGTCATGATAAATAACAAGTATGGTAGAGACACCACTTACCGCCGCGAAAAAGCAGATGCATATCTCAAACTTGCCGAGCAGGAATACGAACGGCACAAACCTGCCTACGCCCTCAGGTATTTTTTATCTTCTATATTTGAGTTGGAAATTTTAGGTGATAGCCTGGCCATTGCTGATTTAAAAGTTAGAATTGGTAACATTTTCAGGGAGAGTAAATTATATGATAAATCACTGGAATATTTGCTGGCAGCCGAAATTATTTACCTGAAAGAACAGGTCATTGACCGACAACTTTCGCTCCTGGAGATCATTGCAGATGTTTATTACCGACAGGAAAACTTCATGAAAAGCCTGGAATACTACAAACGGCTCGAAACCGCCTATCAGAAAGAAAAAAATGATTCCTTACTGGTCAATGACTATTTCAACCAAATAAGGTGTTACAATAAACTCGAATTGCCCGATACGGCCCTGGAATATCATTTGAGGATCCTTGCGGTTTACAAGTCGGAGAAGGATATTAAAAACGAAATCATTACCCTTAACAACATTGGCTTCACCTACAAAAAAATGGACAATCCGGAGATGGCGATTCAATACTTTAAGGAATCGCTGAAGATGGAAGAAGAAATAACCGGCAAGGAAAATCCGCTGACCCTGGCCAACCTGGCCATTGTTTATCAAAACAAGGGAGATGAATCCCTTGCACTTGATTATTTAAACAGGGCTTCGAAAATTGTTGAACAGTCAGGAGACAGGGAAACAGCAGCCGGTTTTTATCATCTTTCTTCTCTTGTTTATTTTAACCTCAAGGATTTTCACAATGCGCTGGTGTATAACACTGAATCCCTGCGTTTGGCGAAAGAAATCAATGATCCGGAAATCAAAAAGAACGGATATTTATTATCCTATGAAATTCATGAAGCCATTTATAATTTCGAAAAAGCCATTTCGGATTATCAATTGTATTTGAAAATCAAAGATTCGCTGCGTTCGGAAAGGAACAAAACAGAGCAGGCACTTACTGAGTCTGCATTTCTTGCTGACCGGGTTTCGCGCGAGGCAGATAAACTATGGGCGAGTGAGGAAATGTCGTACCTTGAACTCCAGCGTTTGAAACTGGATTCTGCCAACAGGCAACAGGAAATGGAAATCCTTTATAAAACAGATTCGATCCAAAAAATCACCATCGAAAAACAGCAACTGGAATACCAACGTGCCCAACAGACTTTATTGCTGAAGGAAGAACAGGTTTATGCAGCTAAAAAGGCAAAGGAAGTGGATTCGCTCAGTCAAATAGAAAAGATACAATCCCTGGAACTTGAAACCCAAAAATTGGTTCAAAAAGAGCAAGAGGCTCAGATTGAGGTCCTCGACCGCGAAAACCAGATCAAGGAACTTAGCTTGAAAAAAATAAAGGCAAGAAACCGGTTTTTGTTTGGTTTCGGAATCCTTGCTTTGATCATTATTTATTTGGTGTACCGCGGGCTGAGATATGCTAAACGGACCAATAAAATCCTGGTCAAACAAAAAAACGAAATTGAAAGGCAAAAGGACGAGATCGATTATGAGCGGCAGCGGTCAGATAAACTGTTGTTGAATATCCTACCTGAAGAAACCGCTGAAGAGCTGAAGGAAAAAGGATCGGCAACTCCGCGACAGTACGAATTGGTTTCCGTTCTCTTTACCGATTTTAAAGGCTTTACGAATATCGCTGAAAAACTGACCCCACAGGAATTGGTCGAAGAACTCAATTTGTGTTTCCTCGAATTCGATAAAATAATTGACAAATATAACCTTGAAAAAATAAAAACCATCGGCGATGCTTATATGTGTGCAGGCGGCATACCGGTTGAAAATACGACAAATCCAATCGACATTGTAAGTGCAGGCCTGGAGATCAGGGATTATATGGAAAGATTGAAAAAGGAAAAAGATGCAAATGGTGAACAATATTGGGAATTGCGAATAGGAATTCACACGGGCCCTGTGGTGGCAGGTGTGGTAGGCAAAAATAAATTTGCCTATGATATTTGGGGAGATGCCGTCAATACTGCCAGCCGGATGGAATCGAGCGGTTTGCCCGGAAAAGTAAATATTTCGGGAGATACATTTAACCTTGTGAAAGAAAAATTCAAATGTACCCATCGCGGGAAAATAGCAGCCAAAAACAAGGGGGAAATTGACATGTATATTGTGGAGGGGGAGAAATAATATATAGGTTCTGGGTTCTGGGTTCTGGGTTTTGGGTTCTGGGTTCTGGGTTTCTGGTTCCTTGTTCCGGGTTTTGGATCCAAAACATATTTCTTTCTAAAATTTCAATGGTTCTGTCAATTTTATAAACACTTCAAGGCTGAGGGAGGCAATTATCGTTAATACGAGGCTCCAGGCAATGATCCCGGCGACTGTCCACCAGTATAGTTGTTTTCTGGATTTGACCAGGATCAATCCTAAAATGATGGTCATGTTCGGCCCCATGATCAAACATCCGAAAAAGCCTAAGCCCGGAACTCCATATTTTTCAAGTAGATGAGCAGCTTTGCGCTCTTTCCCGGTTTTCCCTTTTTTTGTTCTTCTGTTGGAAATGTAAATCCTGATCCGGTTTCCGAAAAAATAAAGCAGCGAAACGCCAACTATGGCTCCTGAAGCAGTCATAAAAAATATCATCGGCGGGTTGAGCTTTAACAGCAATCCCACAGGAATGGCTTTCCAGATGCCCAGGATACCCGTAAGGAAAACTATCAGGCTATTGTACGCAGATTGAAGCATGTGTCAAAATTAAACAAATGGGAAAGATTATCCGAATGCCTTTTAGATGAAAATACTATCTTTGGTTCACCAATCAAAAATTTTGAATATGGCAATAATTATTATTATCG
The DNA here is from genome assembly GCA_016933115.1 of Bacteroidales bacterium. Classification (GTDB taxonomy): domain Bacteria; phylum Bacteroidota; class Bacteroidia; order Bacteroidales; family JAADJA01; genus JAADJA01. The sequence goes on from JAFGBL010000192.1 coordinate 16,200, forward strand.
CGATCATTATTGTTATCGCGATGTGGCTGATCAGCCTCTACAACCGCCTGGTCAAACTACGGAACAACCGTGAAAATTCATTTGCCGATATTGATGTGCAGTTACGCCAACGTCATGACCTGATTCCGCAACTGGTTGAGTCGGTCAGAGGTTACATGAAACATGAAAGCACCGTCCTGACAGATGTTACGAATGCCCGGGCCAATGCCATGAATGCAACTTCCATCAACGACAAGATCGCTGCAGAAAACCAACTCACCGCTGCCCTGGGAGGTTTGAAAGTAGCCGTGGAAGCCTATCCCGACCTGAAGGCGAACCAGAATTTTCTGAACCTGCAGGAAGAGATTTCGGATGTTGAAAACAAACTGGCGGCTGCCAGGAGGTATTTCAATTCGGCAACCAAAGAACTGAACAATGCGGTGGAGGTATTTCCTTCCAACATCGTGGCCGGGATGTTTAATTTTAAAAAAGAGATGATGTTTGATCTTGGAGCCGAAGGCAGGGAAACGATGGAGAAACCTCCTGAAATAAAATTCTGAAATTATGGAATACGTTGGCCTTCAATCACAGATTTGGCGGAACAATACCAACTCCATCATCCTGCTGATCCTGTTTCCTCTTGTACTGTATGCGCTCACGTGGGTTTTCATCTATTTTGTCGGGAATAATATGGAATATGATCCGGTTGTTTCGGCCAATTCAGGATTTATTTCGTTATTTCCGTGGATCACTGTTGGTGTCATCATCTGGTTCCTCATTGCCTGGTCATCCCACACCTCCATGATCCAAAGGGCAACAGGATCAAAACCACTGGAACGTAAGGAAAACAAAAGGGTATACAACCTGGTTGAAAACCTGTGTATTGGTGCAGGTATGAAAATGCCCAAAGTAAACATCATCGAGGATGATTCGCTCAATGCCTTTGCCAGCGGAATCAGCGATCGTACTTATATGATTACCCTTTCACGTGGAATCATCAACAAACTAAATGACGAGGAACTGGAGGGGGTTATCGCCCACGAACTGACCCACATCAGAAACAGGGATGTTCGGTTGATGATCATATCAATCATTTTTGTGGGGATTTTTGCTTTCCTGGCCGAAATGTTCTTCAGAACCATGGTTCATGGAGGAGGAAGCAGCCGTAAAGGCAAGGGAGGCGGAGCTGTATTGATTGGACTGGCACTGGCGCTGGTTGGATATTTTTTATCAATAATTTTTCGTTTTGCCATTTCACGCAAGCGTGAATACATGGCCGATGCAGGTGGTGCCC
>JAFGBL010000193.1 GCA_016933115.1 Bacteroidales bacterium
ATTAGGAATGGTTTATTATTTTAATCGCTGCAAGCAGCGGGGAATATGACCCTGAGATCCCGATACACTGCGTTATCGGGATTAGTTTAAATTAATAAAGAAGATTATCATCAAGTTAAAACTGTAATTCAGCCAAAACAGCCATCCACCCGATTTAATTTTACTGTTGAAAATATAATTTTCCAAAATAAAATTGAACATATAGTAAATTATATTTGTTTAATTTTTATAGATTTTAATTAAACATAATATTTTAATATGGAGACAACAACAATCATAAAATGGACAATAGACAAGGCACACTCAGAAGTGCAATTCAAAGCTAAGCATCTGGTAATTTCGACAGTGACCGGACAATTCAATGAATTTGACGGCTGGCTGGAAATTGAAGATGATAACCTCGAAAATGCCCAGGCTTGGTTTACGGCAGACATAAACAGTATTTCAACAAACAGCCCCGACAGGGACAATCACCTGAAATCGGCTGATTTCTTCGATGCTGAGAATTATCCGGAGATTACTTTCGAATCCATTGAAATTACGCATGTTGGAGAAAATCAATATAAAATGAACGGAAACCTTACCATGCGGGGTATTACCAAAATGATCATATTGGACGTTGAATATGGTGGGATCATGGTCGATCCCTGGGGCAATACCAAAGCAGGATATGAAATTACCGGTAAAGTCAACCGCCACGATTTTGGATTAAAATGGAATGCAACTACCGAAGCGGGAGGTTTGGTTGTTGGTGAAGAGATTAAAATTGCACTAAATATCCAATTAGTAAAAAGCTAAGCCCGGATAAGAATCAAATTATTAAAATGCCCTGTCTTTTTTTTTGGCGGGGCTTTTTTTTACCTAAAAACCCATACAAATAGATTCTTTCATTAAAAAATTTCCTGACCTCTGTAACCAGAATAAAGTCTAATCGTCATATTGTTAAGTTTAACTGAAGACTTACAACCAAATTAAACCATTTAAAATGCTGAAAAACCTCTTCAAATATAGTCTTCGAGCCCTTAAGCGGCAGAAAACTTATGTACTGATCAATGTGTTCGGCCTGGCCATTGGGCTGGCTTGCAGCCTGATTATCCTCATTTTTATCCGGTATGAACTAAGTTTTGACCAGTACCATGAAGAAAAGGACCGGTTGTACAGGGTCATTCTGAATGGGAAAATCGGAGGACAGGAAGTAACCGTAACATCGACTGCTTCACCCGTTGGCCCCGCCATGGTGGATGAATTTCCTGAAGTGGAGAATTTCCTGCGCATGAACAGTTGGGGGGAAACCCTGATCAAACATAATGATAACCGGTTTATCGAGGATTATTTTATGGAAGCCGATTCTTCATTTTTCGAATTTTTCTCGATCCCACTGCTGAGAGGAAACATCAAAACCGTGCTGAATGAGCCTCATACAGTAGTATTGTCCGAAAGTACGGCGAAACGGATATTTGGAAATGACGACCCGGTAAATCAGTTACTGATGATAGGCAACGACACCGCTTATTATAAGGTAACAGGCATCTATGCCGATATCCCGGAGACTACCCATTTCAGCGCAAATGCCATCGGGTCTTTCATGACGAATCCCAGGGCATCGGACAACGAGTGGCTGTCGAACAGTTTTAGCACCTATTTGCTGCTGCATCCCAACAGCGATCCGCAAACGGTTGAAGACAGATGTGCCGCATTGATTGAAAAGCATGTCGGGCCCGAAATCGTAAAGTTTATTGGCATCAGCATTCAGGAATTTTTATCGCAGGGTAACAAATACAACTATTTCCTGCAAAAACTCGCCGACATCCATCTCGACCCCAGCATTGAACAGGAGTTTAAGCCTGCCAACGACCCAAAATACCTTTGGATATTCGGCAGTATTGCCGTACTGATCATCATTATTGCTTCCATTAATTTTATGAATCTCTCAACCGCGCAAGCCGGCAAACGGGCCAAGGAGGTAGGGATTAAAAAAGTGAGTGGATCATCCCGTGGAATGCTTATCAGTCAATTCCTGACTGAAACCATTTTGCTATCACTTTTTGCAATGGTTCTTACAATAATAATCACAGAAATTTCCCTTCCCTATTTCAATAACCTTTTAGGAATAAACCTAAATGTAGGATATTTCAGCAACTGGTACACCATCCCGGGGCTATTGCTGGGAGTTATATTTATAGGATTTCTGGCTGGAAGCTATCCCGCCTTCTATCTTTCGGCTTTCAATCCTTACATGGTCATGAAAGGGATGCGTGCCCGAAACAGAAAAGGAATCACCTTGAAAAGTGTACTGGTGGTATTGCAATTTTCAATTTCTATCATTTTGATTATCGGAACTCTGATTATGTTTAGGCAGATAAGCTTTATGATGAACAAAAATATGGGTTTCGATAAGGAGCATCTTCTGGTATTGAGACAGGCCTATACCATAGGTTCAAAAATCAACAGTTTTAAGGAAGAGATCAAAAGTATTCCGGGTGTTGTTAATGTTTCTGCTTCCACTGCCGTGCCGGGTCACAATAACAACAACAACGGGTATACTGTGAAAGGCCACCCGGAGGATTCGTACCTGCTTCAAACCAACTGGGTGGATTATGATTATCTTGATACCTATGGTATTGCATTGGCCTCGGGCCGGTTTTTTGACCGTAAAAATTCAACTGATAAAGACGCCTGCCTGATCAATGAAAGTGCCGTAAAAAGTTACGCCTTCGAGGATCCTTTCTCAGTCCGGTTCAACATTCCGACCGGTGATGAAAATGCTGAGATCAAAACAATGCCGGTGATCGGAGTCGTAAAAGATTTTCATTTTGAATCGATGAAAACTGACATCACTCCTTATCTTTTCAGATTCAAGGATGAAGACAACAACTGGGGATATATCAGCATCAAACTGGCACCCAATGCCGGAAAGAGTACCATTGAAGAAATTGAAAAAACATGGGAATCGTTTACCAGCAACGATCCTATGCAATCTTTTTTTATGGATAAGGATTTCGACAGGCTTTACAGGGAAGAGAAACAAAACTCAAAGCTGGCGATTATTTTTACGATCCTGGCCATCATAATTGCATCACTCGGTTTGTTTGGATTAACATCCTTCACCATTCAGCAAAGGACAAAGGAGATTGGTGTAAGAAAAACTTTCGGCGCTTCGGTGGGAAATATATGGAAAATAGTAGCAAAGGAGATCCTTGTTTTGGTGGCCATTTCAACGGCCATCGCCTGGCCATTTGTCTACTGGATCGCCGACAACTGGCTTCAGAATTACCACTACCGGATCAACCTTCAAATAATCGACTTTATTGCAGGATTTTTGATTGCCCTGATCATTGCGCTGATTACCATCAGCCACCGGACCTTAAAAACGGCTAGGGTGAATCCGGCGGAATCGCTGAGGTATGAGTAGAGGATTCAAAGTTTAAGGTTTGCAACTTTTGCCGACTGCAAAATGCATAGTGCCAACTTGTTGTTCAAGTATTAATTCTATTTCATCACAGTAATATGAAAACACCGCTCATTGTATTCAGTTACTACCAGGCACCTGCCCTCCTGCCTTAATTCTTTGATAGATTCTGATAGCAATGCAATGACCGGTGCATCAGCCACCTCCTTTTTGATCCAGGGCAAAGGCTTTTTTACAACTATACTGTAAGGAATATCGAAAGTAGTACCGTAAAGGTGGGTGGAATTTCCGGAAGCATTTCCGTTCGACCGGCTCAGTGATTTCTGGCTTTCGGCTGTCCTTAACAGCGAACTGACTATGAAATAGTATTGGCCTTTATCATTTTCTTTCAGTTTAGCTGAAAATCGTTTACCGATATCATCCAGCAATTGGGCGGCTTCCGGCACCAGGTAAGGATGTGAATGTGTAAGTTTTTCAAGAACAAAATAACGGCTGTTGGAAATTAATGCCAGTTTATCTCCAGAAACCAAATGTTCCTTTTGTTCCAAAAATTCCTTATTGGTTTTGAAGGGAGTTATACCTAGGCTTTTGGCAAATTTCAGATGTTTGTTGTTCAAATCCCTCAACCGGTCTACCTTGACTGTTCCTACTGCTTTTGGATTAAGCTGGGTGGAAAATTTAGCCGAAAGATTTCGGTAAATAAAAATGGAAGGGACGATCATCAATATTGCGAACACGAGGGCCAGGCGGTCCTTACGCAATCTTTTCCAGTAACTGCGGCGGGGTTTGGGAATATTTGCAGTTTCCATCCGATCAAAAATAAAATACCCGGCAAAATTAGAAAAGAGAAAAAACCGGAATCAGGCAAGAAATTTTTTATTTCACAAAGTTGTTGACAGAATGAATTTAAATCAAAACAAATATCAGTGCACCATGTCAAACACCACCTCCCCTCCCCCAATCAAATCCGAATAATCGACAAATGGCCCATCCAGCTTTTTACCATTCAACATCACCGATTTCACATGTACATTCTCCAGTGATTGATTTTCGGTTTTGATGGTCAGAGTTTTTCCATTTCCCAAATCAATCACGGCTAATTTCACCAGCGGACTTCCCAGTGCATAGGTATCCGAACCGGGACAAACAGGATAAAAACCCAGTACACTGAAGATATACCAGGCGCTCATTTGCCCGCAGTCGTCGTTGCCGCATAGGCCATCGGGTGTATTGCGGTACATGGTATTGCAGATCATCCGTACCCGTTCCTGCGTTTTTTCAGGATGACCGGTGTAGTTGTAGAGATATGGAATATGATGTCCCGGCTCGTTGCCATGCACATATAGCCCGATGATCCCATCGCGGGTGATGTCCTCATTGGCTTCGATGTGTTTGTCTTCGAGTTGTAGGGTGAACAGTTGGTCGAGCATATTGGTGAACTTCTTTTTACCACCGTACATTTCCACCAAAACATGCGGCTGTTGTGGAATATAAAGCCCGTAATTCCATGCATTGCCTTCGATGAATCCCTGCCCGTGAGTGTCAAGTGGATCGAATTCCTTTTTAAAGGAACCATCTGATAGTTTTGGCCTCATAAAACCAATTTCTGGATCAAAAACATGTTTATAATTTTCGGAGCGTTTCATGAACCGATCATACACCTCTTCATTCCCAGCCTTATTGGCAATTTGCGCTATAGCCCAGTCGTCGTAAGCATATTCGAGTGTTTTGCTCACTGAGCTGCCGTTTTTATCTTCAGGAACATAACCCATTTCCATGTAATATTCCAATCCGTCAAACGGGCCATATTCTGCCGTTTTCACGCAGGCATCCAGAGCATGGTTAATATCCCCTGTAAAAATCCCTTTTTCGATGGCATCCGAAATTACCGATACACTGTGATAACCGATCATGCACCAGTTTTCGTTGCTGTAATGCGACCACACCGGCAACATGGGATGGACACTCTGATCGAAATGGGCCAGCATGGAAAAAACCATGTCGTTGTTGCGTTGTGGCTGCACCAGGTTAAACAGCGGATGCAGCGCCCGGTAAGTATCCCAGAGCGAAAAAATGGTGTAATTGGTAAAACCATCGGATTGATGAATGTTTTGGTCCAGACCACGATACTGTCCATCCACGTCTTCATAAATTACCGGGCTGATGAAGGCATGGTACATGGCCGTGTAAAACACAATTTTTTCATCCGGGGTCATCGTTTCGATCTTGATTTTGGCCAGTTCAGCATTCCATTTTTCCTTTGCCTGCTGCCTGATTTTTCCGAAATTCCAGCCGGGGATTTCAGTTTGCAGATTTTTGAGAGCGCCTTCGGTACTTACTGCCGAGATGGCAAATTTTACCCTGAGTTGCTCATGCTCCTCAATCTTAAAATCAAAATGCGCCCTGATTTGCCTGCCCGCCATCTCAGGAAATTTTTCTTCTTCATTGAACTTCCTGTAAAATCCACGATAAACCCATTCATCGTATCTTTTATGGCCATAATTTTTCATCGGCTTGCTGAATACCAGAGCAAAATAAACCGTTCTGGTTCTTGCCCAGCCTGAAGTTTGCCGGTAGCCGGTCACCAGTGTATCATTTTCCACACGAACAAAAGTCCACACGTTTTTATCGTCATAGTTATAAATTCCATGGATTAGATCTAAAATAATGTGGACATCATCGGTTTCATGTATGGAATATTGATGAAAACCGACCCGTTCGGTTGCTGTAAGTTGACAAAATATCCCACCATCATCCAGCTTGACGGCATAATAACCCGGTTCAGCCGTTTCCGTTTCTTTCTGATAGGTTGAACGGAATCCTTTCTCGGGGTGATCGGCTGTTCCCGGATTGAGCTGTAATTTACCCTTCGTGGGCATGATCAGAAAATCGCCTAAATCGGAGTGGCCTGTCCCGCTAAAATGGGTATGGCTAAACCCAACTATGGTCGGATCATCGTATTGATATCCTGCACAATATTCATAGACTTTTTTGTTATACCCGTTGTTTTCCTCATCCCAATATCCAATCGTATCGGTATCCGGACTCAACTGCACCATCCCGAATGGCACGCAGGCACCGGGAAAGGTATGGCCCATTTTATCCGTGCCAATGAAGGGATTGACGAATTGAGTGAAATCCGTTTGAACTGGCCCTTGTGCATGGGCAAAAGAAAACAGGATTAAAAGAATGATTAATGCACTATTTTTCATTTCTTAAACTTTATCTGGTAAAAATAAATTATAGAAATTATCCTTATGAATCACTTGGAAACTGCTTTCGGGATAGGTTTTTAAAAATTCAGCAGAGGGTCTGGATTTAGCTCTTTCATTAAATTTAAATTCAAAGATTTTCAAGTTGCCGCCCGATTCCTCGATATAATCAATCTCCTTCTGGTCATAGGTTCTCCAAAAATAAGTATTGACGAATTTCCTGGAATTATGGTTGTGTTTTATCCGCTCAATGACACAAAAGTTTTCCCACAGACCGCCAGAATCATTGCGCATGGTCATTGGATTAAAATTCTGGATCAATGCATTCCTGATCCCCAGGTCAATGAAATATATTTTCTGGCCTTTGGCGATTTCTTTGCGTAAATTCCTGCTATAGGATCGAAGGCGGAAAATGACAAAGGATTTTTCGAGCAGTTCTATATATCTTTTAAGGGTATTAATATTTTCACCAAGTAATCTTGATAATTCATTCAATGAGATTTCGTGACCAATTAGGAGGGCAAGTGCCCTAAGCAGATTGATCAAAAGATCCGATCGTTTCAAATTCTCATACTGTAATATGTCTTTGTAGAGATAATTGCCTGCAATATTGTTCAGTTCTTCTATTGCATCGTTATCACTTCTAAGAAAAACTTCCGGATACATTCCAAACCGCAAAAAGTTGTCTAGATTTGCCTGAATACTAATAAGATCACGTGTTTCCTTTATTTCTTCAAGTGAGAATGGATATAGATAAAATACCCTTGATCTTCCGGTTAATGGTTCCATTACTTTATTACCAAGCTCAAAACTTGAAGAGCCAGTTGCTATGATCTGAATCTCGGGAAAAGTATCAGATATGATTTTTAAAACCATACCGATATCTGAAATGGTTTGAGCTTCATCTAAGACTATAAGCTTATATGTTCCTAAAAAATTCTTAAGTAATTCACTATTGGTTGTCTCAAGGGCGGTTTTATTCTGTAGCAACTCACAGTTAATATATTTTGAATCAAGAAACGATCCAATTATTTGTTTAGAAAGAGTCGTTTTACCTACACGCCGGGCCCCATAAATAATAATCACCTTTCCCCTAAACAGAAATTCTTCAATTTTTTGTTTTATGGCTCTATTATATAGCATAATTCATTCAGTTAACTGCACAAATTTATAATAATTCATTCAGTAGATGGTACATATTTTTGTTTTTTTTCAAAAATCTTCCTTTCGTTCTGTTCTTTCGGATTTATGAGTAAGCCTGTGCGCCTGCAAATCCGAAAGTGAATAAGAAAGGATTTGTAATCCTCAAAACAATTAAATTGGATTACAATCCTATTAAAATATCCGTCCCCATTAGCCCGCCAGCCTTAACTCAAATCCCAACGAGCAGGTCTCTTATGGATTTCTTCAATTGGCAGAAGGAAATTATTTACATCCATTAATTAGTTTCGATTTTATTACTTTATCCCTACTTTTGACGTAAAATTAAGATGATCTTTTCAGGTTTATAAATGATAAAATAAATGAGGCGGACAAAATTTACCTTCATCACTTTGGCCATTTTCTGCATGATGACCGGGACTGCAGCATCACAGGTTATCGATACCATCGCCAACTGGGATGGGATCAACGTAAACTGGACTGCCTCAGGTGTTTCAACCCAGGTTGTTGAAAATCCGGATCAGCAAGGAATTAATCCATCACAAAACTGTTTGGAAGCCGTTACAAGCAATGGCCAATACGACCTGATTTTCACAGATTTTTCCACTCCTGTTAATTTTGGGGAGTTCCCAAAGTATCGAATTAAAATTCTGGCTCCTCCCTCGGGTGGATCCGTACTTTTTAAATTTGAAAACAGTACCAATACCTCCTGGCATGAAATAGAAAAAACGCCGGCTCCGGGTCAATGGGATGATCTTGAATTTGACTTTTCAGGTATAACAGCGACTGATTATGTAAGAATGGTAATATTTTTCGATTTTCTTGGAACCACCCCGGGAAATCAGTGGTACCTGGATGACGTGCTGAGAATTTCGGATGGTTCGGCGGGATTAACATCCAATCTTCCTATAGTTATCATTTATACCTATGGTATGCCTATTCCTGATGAACCCAAAATTACAGGAGAAATGTACATTGTAGACAATGGTCCCGGTAACCTGAACAACCAATACGATCCGCCCAACGGGTATGATGGATTTATTGGAATCGAAATCAGGGGGCAGAGTACTCAAATGTTCCCAAAAAAATCGTATGGCTTTGAAACACGGGATGAAGAAGGCGAAAACCTGGATGTATCCTTGCTCGGAATGCCTGAGGAAAACGACTGGATACTATACGCACCTTACAGTGATAAATCAATGCTCCGGAATTTCATATCCTTTTACATGGGAAGTAAATTGGATCACTACTGCAGCAGAATGGCCTATTGCGAAGTGATTGAGAACAATGATTATAAGGGAATTTACATTTTAATGGAGAAGATCAAAAATGATGATAACAGGGTAAACATTGCAACGTTAAATCCTGAAGATATTTCGGGAGATGAACTTACGGGAGGTTACATCGTTAAAGTCGATAAAATCGACCCCGGCTTCCAGTATGGCGTTGACGGTTGGAAATCGATACCCAATCCACCCTATCCCAATGCCATGAATATTACATTCCAATACTATTATCCGGAGGCTGAAGATATCGTATTTCAGCAAAAAAGTTATATTCAAAATTACGTTTCTTCGGCTGAAAATGCCTTGACAGGATCATCCTATTCCAATCCAAATATTGGATATAATAAATATCTCAATACCGGATCATTTGTTGATTTTATGATCCTGCGCGAAGTAGCCAAAGAGGTGGATAGCTATCGCTACAGTACTTATTTTTATAAAGAACAGGACAGTGATGGAGGAAAATTATTTGCAGGGCCTCCCTGGGATTTTAATTTGGGATATGCCAATGTGGATTACTGGTTACCTGGAATTGATTACACCGGATGGGTTTATCCACTGGTGGAGCCCATTGACTGGGGAATTATGTTTTGGTGGAAACGATTGATGGAAGATTCCTATTTCAGGAACCTTTCAAAAACCAGGTGGTATGAGTTGAGGCTGGATGCTCTGAGCGATGCCCAGCTTGAATTCGCCATTGATTCCATAGTTGGCTATATTTATGAGGCACAGGAAAGGAATTTTGATCGGTGGCCCATTTTAGGAACCTATGTCTGGCCGAATTATAACTGGCAGGGCAATGATTACGATGATGAAGTGGAATTTTTCAAGACCTGGTTTTTTAATCGGGTTTCATGGATCGACAGCAGTTTACCAGGTCAATTTCTTGATCCTGCTGCTGAATTGACCGGATCATTTCCGCAACTGGAAATATCGCTTTCAGATGACTATTTCAGCCGGGAGATTTTAAAGAAAAAGTATTTTACACTCAATAATGCACCCATGGGTATGGACATTGACACTGTGGTTTATGAAAATGCATCGCAAGCAGCCATTTACCTGCAAGGGAGTGTAAATTACCCTGTAGAAATATCCGTAACTTTGGATGCTAAGATCATCAACAGCTTTTCGGATTTGACCAGCAATGAAATATCAATAAATGTTGGTATAAATTCAGGAGTGGTGCCAAATGTTGAACTGTATATCAAAGGCAATTCATTAATAATCAGGTGCAATCAGCCTCAATTATTAGGAGAAGAAATAGAAATTTTCAACCTGATTGGCAAGCTTGTCAATACGTATTCCATTGACAATACAACTTCAAATACAATCACAATTGATCAGAATACGGGCATCTATTTTTGCAGATATAATATTAATGGGCAATACCTAACCCAACGTATTGTCATAGTTGATTAATTCGTTGTTAATCCGTTTTCGTTATAACAGTTTTCAATATATCGCAGTTTCAGTTACATTTTAATATTTTGAACTTCGTATCGGGAAAAATTTGCCTGACAAATCATGACCGTTTTAAAAAAATAGGGCAATAATAAATTGTACAGCACAAAATACGAAGTTTTAATACTCCATTTAAAATTGAAATATATTTAATTTAGCAGCTAATATGGTTGTTCAATTCAAATATTATTCTGCAAGGATTGTTATTTTATTAATCCTGTTTTTATTTTCTCACATAAACATTGCACAGATTGTCAGATATGGCAAACCGTTTATTAAAAACTACACCCGCTCGGATTATCTGGCGGGCCAGCAAAACTGGATGATTACCGAAAACAAGGATGGAAGATTATTTTTTGCGAATAATGAAGGCCTTTTGGAGTTTGATGGCCAAAATTGGAATATTTATCCAATTTCAAACGGAATCATCATCAGAAGTTTGCTTATTGACGATAACAACAGGATTTACGTCGGGGGATATAATGAATTCGGATACTTTGAAGCAGATGAACGAGGTTCGTTAAGTTACCATTCGCTCATGGAATTGCTTTCGCCTGAGTACCGCGATTTTGAGGAAATCTGGCGCATTCACAATACACCTGAAGGCCTGGTATTTCAATCTTATTCACAATTGATCATTCTGAAAGATGGTGCGGTCAAAGTAATTCCTGCCCCGGGCATTTTTCATTTCTCATTTTATATTAACGGGCAACTGTTGCTGGTCGACAAAACAGAAGGATTACTACGCTTTACTATGGGAAATTTTTACCCCTTGATCGGAACCGATTTGCTAAAAGGGCATGAAATTATTGCTGTCATTCCTTTTGGAAATCAATATTTGTTTGCCACTGCTGAAATGGGTTTATATGTTTACAACGGAAACACCTTAAAGGAATGGATAAATCCAGCTTCAGTATTTCTAAAGAAGAACCAGGTGTTTTCCGGTGAGAGAATCAATGCCGATCTGCTGGCGTTTGGAACCATTCAGGATGGGCTGCTCATTTGCACAAATGAAGGAAAAATCATTCAAAAAATAAACCGGGAAAAGGGATTGCAGAACAACACCGTACTGTGTATTATGAAGGATTCATTCGGAAATCTTTGGTTAGGAACAGATAACGGAATTGACTACCTCGAAATAAACTCTCCGTTAAGTATTATTTCCAATGATGTCGGCATCAGTGCGGGTTATACGGCAATTTTACACAATGGCATTTTATATTTGGGGACAAACCAGGGTGTTTTTTATAAAAAATGGGATAGTTACATCTCTGATCCTGCGGATAACCGATTCAAAATCATTGAAACTACCCGAGGTCAGGTTTGGACCTTACAGGAATTTGATAACCGGATTTTCTGCGGGCATCACAACGGTACATTTATTATTATCGATTCTTCTGCCAGGAAAATCTCCGATATTCCCGGTGCCTGGACATTTATAAATCCTGCCGGCCATCCTGACAAAATCATCGGCGGGACTTACTCAGGATTGGTGCTTTTAAAAAAAACAGGCGATAACTGGAATTTCAACACAAAAATCAAGGGATTTGATGAGTCATCGCGCGAATTGGAAATGGCTGGTGAAAATACCATATGGATGACACATGGGTACAAGGGTGTTTTCAGTATCTCCCTGAATCAAATGCTGGATTCGGTAACTCAAGTAGGTTTTTATGATGAAAATAAGGGATTCAATAACCGTTTTGGAATAAGGGTAACAAAAATCAAAGGACAAAATATTTTTACGACCTCTGACGGAACCTATATTTATAACCGCAATAACGACTTATTTGAGCCGTATACTTCATTGAATGAATCCTTAAAATTGGAAGGTATAAAAAAGTTAACAGAAGATTCAAAAGGAAACATTTGGTATTTTTCCGGTGAGCAAATTGGCGTGATGCGCATACAGGAGGATGGTAATTATGTAAATATCAATTTACCCTTTAAGCAACTGACAGGGGGATTTATCGGAGGTTTTGAGTTTGTTTATGCGATTAATGTCAGCCATGTACTGATAGGCACAGAGAATGGATTTATCCACTATAATCCCAGTCAATTTAAAAATTACCAGAAACCTTTTTTTGTGTATATCAATAAAGTGAGTGTATTCAGGCCCGATTCAATTGTATTTTCAGGCCATACACCTCCTTCAGGTCAAAGGAATGCATCAATTAAATTCAGAAAAAATGCATTGTATTTTTCATTTTCCGCCAATGACTTTGAAAATCCGGAGAAAACCGAATTCTCGACTTTTATGGAAGGTTTTGATTCGGATTGGACCATATGGGATACAAGGCTGACGAGAGAATTTACCAACCTTTATGAAGGTGACTACACCTTTTATGTGAAAGCTCGAAATATTTATGGAGTAGAAACCGAAACGGCCACTTTTTCGGTCTCTATTAAACCGCCCTGGGAAAGATCGATTGCCGCGTATATCATGTATGCTGTAATTGGATTTGTTTTGATAGGAATTGCTCTAATTTTGATTAGGAAAAAAATTGAAAAGGCAAATCAGAAAGAGAAGGAAAGGCAACAGAAAAAATTCAAAGAAAGGGAGGAAAAGTTGCAACGTGAAGCGCTTGAAGCCGAAAAAGAGATCATTCGCCTGAGGAATGAAAAACTCAGCGAGCAAATGACCATGAAAGATAAGGAATTGGCAAACTCTACACTGGAGATGATCCAGAAAAACAAATTGCTCAATAAAATTAAAAATGATCTGAAAAAATTAAACAACAGTGCTTCAAACAATGAGCTTAAAAACCAAATTCATAATTTGATAAAAAAAATAAATAAAGAAGTGGATGCGGAAAAACAGTGGGAAGTATTTGAAACCCACTTCGAAAATGTGCATGAAGCTTTTCTGAAACGGTTAAAATCCCAGTTTCCCGAATTAAGTCC
>JAFGBL010000194.1 GCA_016933115.1 Bacteroidales bacterium
CGAATTTACGTTGGCAATTAGACCAGACCTATAAATATTCTGCCGATTTTTTGATCTTTTATTATTATGATGGTGTACTGCACGAGTTTCCTGATCCGGATTCCCTTCAAATTTGCTGGTCTGCAAGCCCGGTCTATTCCATTTTCACTGCGACCACTGCAGGAACTTTATCACAGCAGGTCACGGATTTTCCGTTGCACTATGTTTCATTTGCTTCTCGATTATTATCCATCAGGTATAGTTTGCTTATCAAACAAATGAACCTGTCAAAAAGTGCTTACGAATATTGGAAAGCTGTGAACGAGCAAAATACATCGGGAGATCAGCTATTTACAAAACTGCCTTACCAGATTCAGGGAAATATGCATAATACCTCGGATGGAAATGAGCCGGTATTGGGATTTTTCCAGGTTTGTGGTATTGATATAAAACGGGTATATTTTAACAGGCCACTGCCTCCGCATGAGATGTATTACGCCATATGTCAGCTCACACAACCCGATTATGAAGAATATGGCTGGATGTTCAAATCAAATGACTGGAGGGAGTGGCCCAGGTATGTAACCGTAGATGGTAATGGGGCAAGGGCGGTTCCCAATGTAATGTGTATTGACTGCCGGGAGTCCGGCGGTACGATTGTTAAACCCGAATTCTGGACCGACTAAGATGAAATGTAAAGTTAATACTGTAGGATTTTTAATTATACTTATTGCTGTGGTTCTGCAAAGCAATTTTCAATTGTTTTCACAGGATCGAAAAGGTGATTTCCCGGGCCGGACTCCCGAAAAGGTAAACCTTTTGATGGACAGGGAACTTTATATATCAGGAGAAAATATCTGGTTTACGGCAAGCTGTTTCCTGAAGGTAGAAAAAATACCAAGTCCGCTGAGCAGTATTTTATATGTAGAACTTTTAAATTCGGGCAATAAAACTTTTGTCAGCGAAAAGTTCAAACTTGCGGAAGGGACGGTTACAGGTTCATTGCAAATACCCGAAGAACTACCTACCAATCACTATTTCATCCGGGCTTATACGATGTACATGCGGAATTTCGCACCGGAGGCCTATTTCACCGGCAGTATTACCGTTATGAATCCTGATTTTCCGGCTAACAATAAAAAACCGGCGGATACGATAGGCATTTTTACCCAAAGTGGATTCCTGGTCCCGAATGTCCTCAATTCCATTGCACTTCAGTTTCCACATCAAATGGTTCGCGAGGTTGAAGATATCATCCTTTCCGATACTTCCGGAAATCAACTCAGGTACTTTGATCTTTGGGACAATGGAATTGCTTATAGCAAATTGACTTTATCCGATACAACCCGGTATCATATTGAGGTATATTTAAAAAATCACGATACTATCGTCCTTCAACTTCCACCTTTTAAAAGTGACGTATTGGTTGCAAAAACAGAAATTACCGGTGAATTTTTAAGTTATCAATTATTGGGAAAGGTATTTAAGTCAGAAGGCAGGGCCCGTTTAACCATACGGACCCAAGATCACGCATGGGTTTATGATCATGAATTTGAAATTTCAGAATTAGCTGATGGAATAAAAGTTTCACTTGAAAAACCTGGCCCCGGGATCAATTACCTGGAATTGCGAAACGAGGATGGATCCCTGCTTTGCCTGGATGCTGTTTATGTTGGGCCGAATAATTTAATTAATGTACCCATTACAACTTCAGCCGAAGAATATCATACAAGGCAAAAAGCGGAACTTAAAATTCAGACAGATATCATAGCGAATGAACCGATTGAATTGCTTCAGATTTCAGTTACTGCGAAAGGAACAAATCCCGGACATGGAAAAACCCTGAATGAACTGCTTGTTGCCAATCCTGAGTTAATAAGGGATTTGTCCGTGCAACAGTTTGACCCGGAACAGGTTGAAGCCGCACTGCTGATATTGAAAAGTCATCTCAAGGATCATTTATCTGAAAAAATCAATTCAAGTCAGCCGGAATTCGAATTTATTCCTGACATCCGGGATATTTCAATCACCGGTTTGGTTACGGATAAAAATACCGGAGCGCCCGTTGAAGGCATGCGTGTATTTACATCGGTTTTGCATGATGGTTTTCAGTTTCATTCGGCTGTAACTTCGGGTGATGGCCGGTTTGTGATCAGCTTTCCGCACCTCGAAGGAAAGCAGGAAATGTTTTTATGTACCGGGAAAAGCGGTCCAGGGCAATATGAAATTAAATTGAATAATGATTTTTCCACGCAGTTTACCGGACTCGAACAGGTGAATTTGGAATTTGATACAATCGACCGAAAACTTATGGAAGAATTGCTGGTCAACCAGCAGGTTTCGGTTTATTTCAGCGGATTGAGCGAACCGGAAATTCAGCCGGTGAAACAGCTTCCTCCCTGGCTTGGGAATGACATCAATACTGTGGTTCTGTCTGATTATATTCCCCTGAATTCCATCAAAGAAGTATTTAATGAGATCGTTCCCTGGGCGCGCCTCAAGGAAAAAGACGGCAATGTTGTTTTCCAGGTATTTGATGATCAATCGCAAATAGCTTATGAGGATCCGATTGTTATGCTGGATGGCATTGTTGTAACCGACAACAACATTTTACTCGATTTGCATCCGGCTCAAATCGACCGGATTGAAGTGATCAATCAGACTTATGTCATTGGAAACCTGAATATCCGCGGGCTCATCTCCATACGGACAAAGACCGATAATTTCGGAGGCGTTAATTTTCCTGATGATGTCATTTTCCTGAACTACCAAATGCAAACGATGCCGGCAACCTACCATCCGGCAGATACTGTGACAAGGTTGTTGCGAAACCAAAATTATCCCTGGTTCAGGACATTGCTTTACTATGAATCGATAGATACGATTCCGGCAGGGGGCAAACAGATCAGTTTTTATACATCGGATTACCTGGCAGAATATGAAGTGATCCTAAAAGGAAAAACGAAAAATGGGAAAATGATTTATGGTTTCACGACATTTAATGTATCCAAAAAATAAGACTTTAATTGGTTAATTCAAAAAAACCATTGGCAGGAAATATTTTTTGTTAAAAGAAATTTAACTTCTTCAAATTTTTGTAAAGCCGAGAAATATTATACCTTTGCCCATATATTTAAGAAAAACCAGCTTTATTTTAACTAAATTTATTTATCATGAAAAAGTTTAAATTTATTCTGATGATTGCTGCCTTTGTATTTGGATTTAGTGCAATGGCACAGTTTACTTATGGACCCAAGGTAGGACTGAACCTTGCCAATGTGAGTGGAGACGATGTTGACAACAACAAAATGCTGATCGGCTTTAATGCTGGTCTGTTGGGAAATTATGCATTTGGCGACATGTTCAGCGTTCAGGTGGAAGCCATGTATGATGCCAAAGGTGCTAAATATGAGGGAACTGACGAAAACGGAAATGACAAGACTTATCCGTTTAGCCTGGGATATATCAGTATTCCAATTATGGCCAAGGCTACTTTTGGGGATGATATAAAATTCTTCGGTGAAATAGGTCCAACTATAGGCTTATTGATGAGTGCCAAGATGGATGGTGAATCGGAATATGAGGTTCCTACTGGTTTCAATCCTCAAACCGGTCAATTTACCTATGAAACCATTAAAGTTAAAGATAGCTACAAAAGTACCGATATCGGTCTTGTTTTTGGTGTAGGCACTTTACTTCCTGCCGGCAACATGAAAGTGATGATTGATGCCAGGTACAACATGGGCCTTGGAACCATTGCCGAGAAACCGGATGAAGGTGATGCAGCTGACATTAAAAATGGAGTTATTTCCATCAATGTCGGATTAATATTCGGTGGCGAATAGCATTGATTTTTTATAATTAGATAGGCCGGCTCTTTTAAAGTGCCGGCTTTTTTTATTGTCCAACTGTTGTCCTTCTGAGTCAAGCTGGAGCGTGACGAAGAAACGTAAATTATTTTCAAAACAAGTCTGGCACAGGTGCTTCGCTGCGTTCAGCATGACAAAGTAATTTAATGCTTTCTTATCCTAAGTTACCGTTGCCTGATTTGGGTTTACCTCTGACTGAATCTTACTTGTTTAGTATTAATTAAATGCGTATTTTGCAGCCTTTTAATTTTACAATCCGTAGTTTAAAATTTATTCATTAATTTTGCTTTTGGAGAGTCGTTAAGTATATCATTATTATAATATTCACAATAATTAATTAAACAATTTCAGTTATGAGAAAATTTTTACTTATTGCTTTAATTATAAGCATCGGGGTGATAGGTTTTGCCCAGAAAAGAACCATGGTCCCCAAAGAATATCGCATCTCTGTTAAAAAAACTAAAGCCATTAAAGGTGGACCTGAAAATCCATCGGATTATGTTCCTGGAACAAATTACAAGAATATTCTTGCAGAAGAATCTATTGGAACAACCTGGTACGATGTTCAATCGAACCGGGGCATGCAAACCAGGGTATACATGCATTCGGATGGTACCAAAGGGGCGGTTTGGACCAGAGGCCCGGAGTCTTCTCCAAGTGGTGCAAACAGGGGAACCGGATATAATTTTTATGACGGAACCATTTGGGGCCCGGATCCTTCAAGTTCTCTTGAATGGTCAGGCGCACAAGCCGGTTGGCCATCCTATACAACATGGGGTGAAAATGGAGAAGCCTATGTTTGTCACGACTATTATGAGGGAACAATTTTAGGAACGCGTGTTGAAAGGGGCACAGGAGATTGGACACAGATAATTCAGTCTGGCCCTCCGGGAGCTGAAGATATTTCATTTCCAAGGATAGTTACTGCCGGTGCTGATCGTAGTATTATCCACATCCTCTCGACCACATGGGTAGCTTACAACGGACAAACAACAGCATTGTTATATGCCCGGACTACCAATGCAGGTACAACATGGGAAGTTGAGAATCAAACATTTGATTATTTAGGCCCTGATTTTTCATTGGAAGTTGGCCCTGATGTTTATAATTGGGCTGATCCAAAAGATGACCTTCTGGCATTTTTAGTCGGAGATAACTGGATGGATCTGGTTCTGATGAAATCGTATGATGGCGGAGATTCTTGGGACGAAACAACCATTTGGGAATGTCCTTATCCGTTAAATCCTATTGGTAATGAGACCGATACTTTTTATTGCCCGGATGGTGCACATCACCTGGCCATCGATGATGAAGGGTTGGTGCACGTAGTTTTTGGTTTAACAGGTGCAATTGACGATGGTGCAAGCCAGGGTTATTTCCCTGGATTTGATGGGGTCGTTTATTGGAATGAAAACCGTGAACCATTCTCTGATGACGTCAATGCATTAAATCCATACGAAGATGCGCCTTACACTGAATTAGTAGAAGATTACAGCCTGATTGGATGGTCACAAGATGTTAATGGTGACGATATTGTTGATATTATTTGGGATGGTGTTAATACATACTCATATAACACAGGGCTATCAAGCCAGCCTCAAATCATTGTCGATGATCAAAACAGGATATTTGTAATTTACTCTTCAGTAACAGAGACCTATATTTATGGGAATAATGAAGCAAATTACAGGCATATTTGGGTAAGATCATCGCCAAACGGAGGTGAATGGTGGGGTCCATTTTACGATATGAATACTGATCTGACTTATTTATTCAGTGAGTGTGCATTCCCTTCAGCTTCCCCAACCAGTGATGACAATATTTATTTCATTTACCAGGAAGATGATATTCCGGGAACAGCAACAGATGCTACTACTATAAATGAAATTCGTTTCAATTCGGTTCTTAAGGATGATGTAATTAGTGGCGTAAAGGAAAGGGAAGATTTGATCAGCATGGACAATGTTTCACAAAATTATCCCAACCCG
>JAFGBL010000195.1 GCA_016933115.1 Bacteroidales bacterium
ACATTGTCATCAACCATTCCATGGCACATGAGCAAGGCTCCTTTCAGCCCTTCGGCAAAATAAATAGGCGAACTGCGTACATATGCAATACTGTCTTCCTCCGGTGTATTCAAAATATTGGAAGTATATCCATGGTTGTAATGGGCCCAATCGGTCACCGACCTCAATCCGGCGCCTGCTGCAAAAACATCAGGGTTATTAAACATGGCCATCAATGTAATAAAACCGCCGTATGATCCACCATAAAGCCCAATTTTCTTAGGTGAAACATCATACTTGTCAACCAGTAATTTAGCTCCGTCGACCTGGTCAGTAAGGTCCTTCCCACCCATATATCGATAAATTCCTGTGCGCCAGTCACGGCCATAGCCTGAACTTCCCCGGTAATCGATATCAAGTACCGTGTATCCATTATCAACCAAAAAATTATGGAACATAAATTCACGGAAATAACTGCTCCACCATTTGTGGGCATTTTGCAGGTACCCGGCACCATGTACAAAAATTACTGCAGGCCCTTGTTTTTCAGGATTAGCAGGACGGTACAACCTTGCATAAACTTCAGCTCCGTCCTCAGCATTAAATGTAATAAACTCAGGCATCCTCCAGTTATAACTTTCAAAGTCTTTAGTAGTCGATTTTGTTATCTGAACAGCTTCATCTCCCGGTTTATTTTCCTGAATATATAGCTCCCACGGTTTATTTGCAGTTGAATAACGGAAAGCAAGATTTTTTTCATCGGGAGAAAGGGTAACCTCATTGCCACCTTCCATTGAAGTGATCTGAGTCAGTTCACCTCCCCAG
Source organism: Bacteroidales bacterium (assembly GCA_016933115.1). GTDB lineage: Bacteria > Bacteroidota > Bacteroidia > Bacteroidales > JAADJA01 > JAADJA01. Next base: position 805 of record JAFGBL010000195.1, read on the forward strand.
ACCGGCATCCGGTAAAAATGAGTTACACCCGGATGTACTTTATTTGCAGTAAAATAGAAATTCTTTTTGTCGTTGGATATAAACGCATCCGACACTTCAAATTTTCCACTAGTTAAGGCTTTCTTATCCTTTGTTTCAACATTTACAGCATACAGGTGTGAATACCCCGATTCTTCAGACTGAAACCAAACTGATTTTCTATCGGGCATCCAGCCCATATTACCTGAAGACATTCCCCAACCTTCGATCCCGGGACCACCAATCCATGCTTCATCCCGTTGCCTGTCAAGCAAATCAAGGTCGCCTGTAGAAGGATCCAAAAGCAATATCCACCTGTCTTTGTTATCAAGCGACATGGCAACAACAACAGCCTGGTCTTTTTCAGGATTCCAGACCGGTCCTATCAGATTAATTTCACGGTCTTTAATATCTTCTTCGGCAGGAATTTTATCCGGGTAATCTTCCAAATAATCAGGAAGGTCTTTTAATCCCGGTATTTCAGAGGTTTTTATTTTTACAGTTTTGTTATTGGCAACATCAAAAATTCCCATTTCCACTCTGGTTTCAGGGCTGCCTACTTTTGGCCTTGAGTTTCTTTCTTCGGTGTACCCCGATTCAGTAACAAAATGTGTAACTGAGGTGGATTTTGCTCCTTCAGGATTTTTAAAAGTTATATAAACCACAAAATTCCCGGTTGGTGAAAGTGTGGCTCTACCTAAACGGCTTCCATTCAGCGATATTGGCAAAAGCTCTTCCTGTTCCTCCTTTTTCCGTTCGCTTTCACGGGCTTTGTTCATTGCCTCCCTGTCATTGAAAACCTGAAATAAATCTTTCTGCTGCTGTTCGAGCCAGCTTAGTTCCTTATTGTCACTGTTTCCTCTTCCAAGTCCACTGCCTGAACCTCTGCCCGGCTGTTCGCCTCTGGATGAGAAGTTGGTAACCTGCCTTATTAAACCTGTTTCACGGTCGAGTAAAAAAAGGTTTTGATCCAGCATAAATGAAATTTTTGTGTCGTTGAAAACAAACTCCGGTGATGAGGCACGTTGCAACCAGTCGGTCAGTTTTGTTTCTTTCCCGTTTTTAATATCAAGAAGTATCAGATTTCCATTGCGGGTAAAAACCTTTATTGTTTTATCAGAATTATAACTTCCGTCCCTTCCGGGAAGATTTAACTGTTTTTCCAATTCAACTTTTGATATATTCTTATCTTTTAATGACCAGCTATACATTGAGGCAAGTGTGTCGTGATCGGGATTCCAGTTAAAATAAACAGTTTTACTGTTTTCATCCCACGAGATCCTTTCAGGTTCTGTTCCAATCCACTTAGCCGGATCCTGCATTATTTTTTCAATGGTAAGGACACTCTTATTATTTTTCTCGATTTGTGCAAAACTCCAGAAAGAAGTTAAAATAAAAGTAAACAGCAGCAGTTTTTTCATAATTATTGAGAATTATAAAGATTATTAAAATATCACTTCATCGGGGTGGGGCCCTAAACGCCTGTTTTTATCCAGTTGGCTGATCAAAGCCATTTCATTTTCATCTAATTCAAAATCGAAAATGCCGGCATTTGAAGTTATCCTTTCCGGTTTTACCGATTTCGGAATAGTAATAACTCCCATTTGAATATCCCACCGAAGGACAACCTGAACCGGGCTTTTCCTGTATTTTTCAGCAATTGTTTTCAATACAGGGATATCGTTTACCCTCCCTTTCATAATAGGGCTCCAGGCTTCCGGTTGAATTTTATTTTCTTTACAAAAAACCAGTAATTCAGGCTGAACGAGCCAGGGATGGAATTCCACCTGATTAACAGCCGGCCTGATCCTACATTCAGGTAAAAATTCCTTTAAATGTTTCACCAGAAAATTACTCACACCAATGGACCTTATTTTCCCTTCTTTATACAATTCTTCCATTGCTTTCCATGAATCAACCGATTTTTTCCCTCCCGGCCAGTGGATCAGGTAAAGGTCCAGATAAGAAACCTGCAATTTTTCAAGGCTCGATTCGAAAGCTTTATAAGTATTCTTATATCCTTGCTCCGAATTCCACAATTTTGAGGTTATAAAAATATCTTCTCTTGGAATTTTACTTAAACGGACAGCATCTCCAACACCCTTTTCATTCCGGTAAAACGAAGCTGTGTCAATACTTCTGTAGCCATTTGCAAGTGCGAATGCAACGGCTTTTTCAACTTCTCCACCTTCTTCCGACTCAAATACCCCTAATCCAAACCAGGGCATCTCAACTCCGTTGTTTAAGGTTGTTCTGCTTCCGATATCCATAAAAAGAATTTTGATCAATGGCTAAATTAATGTTTTTTTTTACTTCCCATAAGAATAAAACTCCTGCAGGCGTTACATCTGTAATTAATAATTAGTTTTGCATCAAATCTTAACAAAATGATTGTATTCAAATTTGGCGGTGCATCGGTTAAAGATGCCGATTCGGTAAGGAATGTCAGGGAAATTATCAAAAACTACAACGAAAATCTGGTTGTTGTGATTTCGGCAATGGGGAAAACCACCAACTTGCTTGAAACACTTACTAAAGCCTATGTTGCCGGGGATGAATCCAAATGGAACATTTTTGAAGAATTTAAAAATTATCACTTCAAAATTATTTCAGATCTGCCTGGAGAAATTATGATTAAAGCGATAAAAAAAATTTTAGATCAATTAAAAGATAAACTGAGAGAATTCCCCTCTTCCGATTATAATTTTGAATACGATCAGATTATTTGTTACGGTGAACTGCTTTCAACCCTGATCGTTGCAACCTATCTGGATTCGGAGGGAATTGATATCCGGTGGAAGGACATTCGTAATTTCCTGAAAACTGACAGTAACTTTCGTGACGCCAATGTCGATTGGGAAAAAACAGAAGAACTCATTTGCGATGAATTCAATTTTCAGGGCACACAACGATATATAACACAGGGATTTATAGGATCAGACCCAAATGGTTTTTCGACTTCACTCGGACGTGAAGGATCTGATTTTACTGCAGCAATTATCGGCAATGTTCTGAATGCTGAATATGTGGCAATCTGGAAAGATGTACCCGGAGTACTTAATGCCGACCCCAAACAACTGGAAGCTACGTCAAAACTCGATGAGTTGTCTTACCGCGAAGCAATTGAAATGTCGCATTCAGGGGCAAAAATTATCCATCCGAAAACCATAAAACCGCTTCATAATAAAAGTATTCCTTTATATGTAAAATCATTTATCGATCCGAATTCGCAGGGAACACTGATCCACCCGGTTAACCATACTCTTGACCTGTTACCTGTTTACATCATTAAAGAAAATCAGGTATTAATAACGCTTTCACCAAATGATTTTTCATTTATCGGGGGAAATGACATTGCTGAAGTATTTAAGATCCTTACACAAAACAGGTTTAAAATTAACCTATTCCAGCAATCAGCCATTGACCTGAGCCTGGTTGTTGATTACCCTGAAAACAATCTTCAGCAAACTATCAGTAATCTTATGAAAATGTATGAAGTAAAATATAATACCGGGCTTGAAATGGTTACTATCAGATATTATAACAACGATGCCATTTCGAAAAT
>JAFGBL010000196.1 GCA_016933115.1 Bacteroidales bacterium
ATCAGGATTTCTTCTTTTTTCAGAACCCGGTTTTTGTTTTTGATCAGGTATTGAAGCAGGTCACTTTCCCTGGAGGTGAGTCTTTTTGAATTTGATCCCAGGGTCAATAATAATTTATTCGCATCAAAAGTATATTTACCGATTTTGTAAATGCCAGGGCTTTTAACTTCATCGTTGCCTGTTATTTTACTGCGCCGCAGAAAAACTTCAATTTTCAAAACAAGTTCTTCAATACTGAATGGTTTTGTGATATAATCGTCTCCTCCTACGGTCAATCCTTCTATACGGTCCTCTTTAAGTGATTTGGCTGATAAAAACAGTATTGGGATATGTTCATCGAATTCCCGGATTTTTTTAGCCAGTGAAAATCCATCCATTTCAGGAAGCATCACATCCAAAATACATAAATCGAAAGTTCCCGATTTAAAGGTTTCGAAAGCCTCTTTACCATCCTTGCAAAATGTGATGTCATACCCTTTGATCTCAAGGTTGTCCCTGGTGACGTAACTCAGGGATAAATCATCCTCAACATATAGAATTTTAGGTTTGCCTGAATTTTTCATTTTACCCTGTCTTCGGTAGGTATTTTGATGGTAAAGGTACTTCCTTTTCCCGGAATACTTTCCACCTCTATTTTCCAGCGATGCGATTCAACGATATTTTTAACATAATTCAACCCGATACCAAAACCCTTAACATTGTAAATATTACCGGAAGGAACCCTGAAAAACCGTTCGAAAATTTTTGGCAGGTACTTTTTTTCAATCCCGATCCCATTGTCCGATACTGAAAGAAAAATAAATTTCCCTTCTGTTTTTGTTGAGATAACCATTTCCGGTTTTTTCAAACAATACTTCATGGCATTGTCGGCGAGGTTGTAAATGATATTACTCAAGTGCAACCTGTCAGCAAAAATGTTCGGGTCAGGAGCTTTAAGTTCCAGTATTAAATTACCGTTTAAATCCCTGATATTAAGTTCTAAATTGGATGCTACTTTATGTATGACTTCATGCAGATCGATCTCTTCGGGATTGAGTTTTAGCTTGTTTTTTTCAATCCTCGCCAATTGCAATACTTTTTCAATTTGATATTCCAATCGTTTATTTTGCTCGGCAATGATCGCTGCGTAGTTGACCAGGCGGTTGGGATCTTTTGCTATTTCAGGATCAGATAAAACGCCGGCAGAAATACCGATTGTTGAGATAGGAGTTTTAAATTCATGGGTCATGTTATTAATGAAATCCTTTTGGATTTCGGATAATCTTTTTTGCCTGAGGATGATAAATATTGCGTAAGCAAAGAATATAAGGGCCGTTATCAGAACGAAGGATGAAATCATCCAGATATTCATGGTATTGAGAATATACATTGTTTTGGTAGGAAAAATAATTCCAAAGTAATAAGTGAATTCATCATATTTTTGGAATTTTCTTTCCTCCTTCGGGGTTTTATCCGAAGGATTGATGTAATTGCCAAAAACCATCTGGTCGTTTTCGCAGTCATAAATAGCATATTCATAATCGATGTTGATATTCCGGTATTCGAACTCGGTTTTCAGGTAGTGTTCCAGGATACTTGCATCGATCACATCATTGATGTCGACAATGAAATAATTGGAAGATGCCTGCCTCACCGGATTTTCATTGGGCAATTCATGTCCGTTGAAGGTGGCCATTTTTTCAGCCACATTGTAAAGGGCAATTTCAATGGTTTGGTTGAACTGCCGCTCGGCCAGGTCGAATGATTTATTCACCCAGTACAATTGGAAAACGATGATCCCGATGATGGAGATGGATCCCAGAATGACTGCTATCCTGATTTGATTGCTTTTCACGTGAGTAAAATTACATAAATTGGACTAACGGCATTCTAAATGAAAAATTTTTAGTCCCTTTCCATACTTTTCACCTCGAAGATAGAATAGCCTGAAAAAACTGAAAGTCATCAAATTATTCGTACATGATAACGTCCACTGGGTTTGTAAACGCTGTTTTCATCGTCTGAACGATCACGGTTAGTTGGGCAAGTAGCATCACCATAAAGCCGGCCAACAGGAAAATTGACGGGTGAATACTTGTGTGATAGGCAAAATGGCTCAGCCAGTTTTCCAGGAAATACCATGAAACGGGAACTGCAATGATAAATGCGATGAAGACCAGTTTCATAAAATCTTTAGAAAACATATAAATGAGTGATTTTACGGATGCTCCCAGCAATTTGCGGATTCCTGCATTTTTCGAATATTGTTCAGTAACGAAGGAGGACAACCCGAATAAACCCATCAATGAAATGAAAATGCTGATGAAAGCAAAAGCCCCGAATATTTTCTGTACCCTGTTGTCGGTGTCGTAAAGCCCGTTCAACTGGTTTTCCAGGTAATCATATTTAAAAGGTTCACCGGGATTGATAGCAGACCATTTTTGTTCGATTTCGGAAATGGTTTTTTTACTGTTTTTTGGATTTAAGCGAATGCTCATTAAGTCCTGAGGCCCGTCCTCGAGGAAAATTACCAAAGGCCCGATTTGATCATACAAGGAATTGAAATTAAAATTTTGTACAACTCCGATTACTTTGTAAATTTTTGTGCCCTTTGTATCCCGCCGGTGTATTTCCTTTCCCAGGGCATCTTCATCCCAACCCAGTTTGCGGGCCGCTTCCAAATTGATTATCACTGCCTTTTCCTTATCAGTTCCGAAATTTTTACTGAAATTCCTCCCTTTGATCACTTTCATGCCCATCAGGTCAATAAAATTATGATCCACATAAATGAGGTTCATCAGTTGTTCTTCCATTTTATCGATTCCCTCCACCAGGAACACATCCAGGTATCCGCCTCCTCCGGGCACTGTGTTGGATGTAGCAATATTGTAGATATTGGGATGCTGAAGCAGTTCATCTTTAAATGCAGGAATTTTTTTCTTAAATGTTGTATCCGTGGACCGGAGGATAATTACATTTTCTTTTTCAAAACCAAGATCCCGGTTCTGAATAAAATTGAGTTGCCGGGTTACAACAATGGTACCTGTGATCATTACAATGGCAATGGTAAATTGAAAGATAATGAGCATTTTCCTGAACATTCCACTTTGCCTGCCTGTTTTTACCACCCCTTTCAAAACCACGACAGGCCTGAAGGATGAAAGGTAAAGAGCAGGATAGCTGCCTGATAACAAACCGACTAAAATGGTAATGAAGAGAAGTAGAAGGTACATGCCAATATCTTTCGGAAGATAGAAAGTCAAAGACTTATCTGTTAAATTATTGAAGGAAGGGAGGAGCAATTCAACCAGGACGATGGCCAGGATGAATGCAATTAGCGCTACCAGCACCGATTCACCCAGCAGGCTAAGGCGAAGCATGGTTTTATCAGCACCCAATACCTTCCTTACACCGACCTCCTTTGCTTTGTGCGCCGAACGGGCCGTTGCCAGGTTCATGTAATTGATGCTGGCAATGATCAGGATAAAAAAGGCTATGATTGTAAATATAACAATGGTAGTAATATTACCTGCAGGAAGATCCCAATCCAAATTGGAATACAAATGTATTTTATCTAATCTCGTGGTCAGAAGTTCAAATTTGCCGTTCAGCCGTTTACTCACCGGTTCAATATATTTGTCGTGAAGGGGCTTGAAATTGCGGTGCACATCTTCAATGGTTGAATTCTCACTTAATAAAACATAACTGAACAGCCGGATAGCCCAAAAATGAATGTTGCTCAGATCGCGAAACATTTGGTCCCCGATGATCTGGCTGTATGTCGCAAAGGAAACAAGCCCGTCAAATTTCAGATGGGTATTGGCCGGTAGGTTTTCAAATACTGCAGTAACTTTACAATCAATCTTATTGTTTAAAACAATGACTTTTCCCACCGGGTTCAGATCACCAAAGTATTTTTCGGCAAGCGATTCATTCAGAATGACGGAATTTGGTTCGCTCAATGCATGTTTTGATGAACCATAAATTATTTTCAGGTCAAAAAGATTAAAAACAGAGGAATCGGCAAAGTAAAGATTGTCTTCGTAAAACTGTTTGTCATTGTACCTGAGAAATCCGTTATCGGCAGACCTGAACCTTACAAAATCAACAATTTCGGGAAATTCGCGCTTCATAGCCGGCGCCAGGGCAAAGGACGATTTGGCTACTTGCTGGTTTTTGTCTGATATTGTAATATCCGATTCAATCCGATAAATCCTTTGGTATTTGGAATTGTGTTTATCATAGCTCAGCTCTTCACGGATATACAACGATATAAAGGTAAAACAGGCCAAACCGATGGCTAAACCGATGATGTTGATAATTGTATAAAGGCTGTTGTGCTTAAAGTTGCGAAATACCGTCTTCAGGAAGTGCATAATAAAATGATAACCGTTAAAAGGAAGTTATCATATTTTATTCCAATTCGAAATATATACTTTAATTAATTGGTTATCAATTGGATTTTTCCAATGTTGATATCTTCCTTCAGATGAATATGTTCTTCAGGGTACAGCTATTGTACGGGAATGAACAATTGCAGGTATGAATTTGTCTGGATCTAATTGCAGTCTTCATTTTATTTATCCTTGGGACTATTAATCCCTGCGAAACGATTTGCTCCCACAAAAACAGGATTATTTTTTGAGATAAGGAAAATTAAAAAATTGTTCGGAAAAGAGATTTATTATATCTTTATGTCAACCAAATAAACATGACCAACCGGAGATCACTTCTGAAAAATGTAACCAATGCTGCGGCAGCAACTTTATTATTGACCTATAAAATTTTCGCATTTATCGGTGAAACAGTATTTGGATTCCAACATTTTACCAACTTTCACCCGGGAAGTGAAGATGTTTTTCGGAGATTAAAATTGCCTTCGGAAATCGGATTTAATTCTTTTGATGCAGTGGGTAATGCTGATGGGAAATTTTATAGATTTGAACCGGCGGAAAACGGAAATATTTGCCTTAATCCGGGAGTTCAACCGCTCAGTTCTCATAGCATTATCTATAGGACTGGTAAAAAATGCATGGCTTCCGGATTAAATTTTGGCTATCGAAAATACACTTTTGAAATTGAAGAAATGGAAGGACAGGTTCCTTACGATATTTTTCTTGAAAACACCGATCCAAAATATTGGTTCAGGCAGTTCGATTTCTACGGTGTAGTTTATGTTGGTTATGATCCGTCGGATTTTTTCGACCGTTTTCCGGGACGCTTTGAGTTTTGGCATGTTAAGGAAGTGGCCGGATTGAAATATTTTTTCCTTGAACAGGAAGCATTTAAGATGGATCCGGTGAACGGCATCAGGCAAAGTTATCATTATTTAAAAACCTTATAAAAAATATCCATGAAAAAAATTATCCACACCGGGATTGCCGGTTTCGGCCTTTCAGGACAGGCCTTTCATGCCCCGCTTCTGGATTTGCACGAGGGGTTTCGAATCCGTAAAGTGGTCGAACGTAAAACGGACAAATCAAAAGTGCTTTACCCTTATGTTGAAATTGTTCGTGATTTCAATGAAATTTTAGCGGATAAACAAATTGAATTGGTTGTTATTTGCACTCCCAACACTTTGCATTATCCAATGGTCAGGGAATGCCTGCTGGCAGGGAAACACGTTGTGGTGGAAAAGCCTTTTATGAATACTTCGGCAGATGCGGATGAGATCATCCGGCTTGCTCAATCGAAGAAAAAAAATGTTTTTGTTTATCATAACAGAAGGTGGGACGGTGACTTCCTTACCATTCAAAAAATTAATAAAAGCGGCGTTTTAGGGTATATTGAGTATTATGAAGCGCATTTCGATCGCTATAACCCGGTAAGAAAAAGAGCAGCCTGGCGTGATGAAGACCTGCCCGGAAGCGGTGTTTTGTATGATCTGGGCCCTCACCTGATCGACCAAGCCCTGGTACTTTTTGGAAAACCCGACAGCGTTGAAGCCGATATTCAGACCCAGCGTAATGGCAGTAAAGCAGACGATTATTTCAGGATCACCTTGAATTATCCCAAACGAAAGATCGTTCTAACAGCAGGTATGTTGGTATCCGATCCGGGTCCCCGTTATATCATTCACGGGATCAAAGGTTCATTCATTAAATATGGCATTGATCCCCAGGAGGCTGCATTGCGCAAGGGCAAAAGTCCCGAAGGAGATGGTTGGGGGCAGGAATCACCTGAATTTTGGGGCTTGATCACCATCGATTATGATGACCTGAACTTCGACGGCAGGATAGAAACCGAGCCGGGAAATTATATGGCTTTTTACGATAATGTTTACGATGTTCTGGTAATTGGCGCTGAAATAGACGTAAAAACGGAAGATGCAAGAGATGTTATCCGTATCATTGAACTGGCCTTTGAAAGCAATAAGAGTAAAAAAATAATAAAATTGAATTGAAAACCTTTTGCAACAAATTAATTTTATGTTGTATGAATTAAAAAAAGTGAAAGTACCAACAGTCGAAGGAAATATATTGGAAATGTATCTGATGTGACTGCAGGATTTATCATTTTACCCGGCTTTGTGTTCTGTGGCCTGGGCATGCCCCTCTCCATGATGAATTGAATGTAGCAGGATCACAGAGATGATGTGTGGTTCAGGAATATATAGATAAAAGAATTATAAAATAATGTTTCAACAACTTAAAATTAAATGATGACTTCAAGAGAATACTTCAAGGGTATTAATATTGTGTATATGGCCTTATTGGCCGGGCAGGTGTTTTTTATCCTCATAGCGCTGTTTTTGTTTTATTATGGGAGGTTTAATGTTGGTGCTGCCGAGCTTTCAGAATTTTTAATTTACATTGTTCCCGTTTTTGTTATTGCCGGTATATTGGCGAGTAATTTTCTATACCGGAAAAGAATATCCGTTATCAAACAAAAGAAAGAATTGGCAGAGAAACTAAATGATTACAGGTCAATTCTCATCATTAGGTTGGCTTTACTTGAAGGTCCTTCATTCTTTGCCATTGTTTGCTACCTTTTAACTGCGCAATTAATCTATCTGGCATTTTCTGCTTTGATCATTTTTATTTTTCTTACTGTCAGGCCTACCCGGATAAGGGTTATCACCGATCTTGAGTTGAATATGGATGAGCAAAAACGGATCAATGATCCGGAGTCCCTGGTAGCCAATAATCCCCCTGACGAAATAAGTTGGGGAAAAGATTGAGGAAATAAGACCTCTCTGCCAAGAATCGGTCATTGGCCTGGAAATTAATCCGAATATACGATTATTTACCTTACCATGATAGTGAAGTGTTTAAGACAAAAGAGATGAGTATGCTGATGCGCAATTTTTTTAACTTATGAAATTCAATTTTTAATGGAAGTCAAAGTCGAACTCAACTGGAAAGATTACCTCGCATTCAACAAATATATATTCATAAGAAAGAGAATTAAAAATAGCTTTCTGATAGCTACAATATTTGTTTTACTTTGGTTGTTCATCCTCAATTACAATAAGCCATTTGATGTTTTATTGTTGCTGGTAGAGGCTATTATTTTTTTTGCAGCCTGGGCAGTTCTTATTTTTATCATCTTCCTGTTGAATTTTTACAGGATCAAAAAAATACCGGGAAAAAACGGAGCTATACTGGGAGCAAAAACATATTCCCTTACCGATGAAGGGTTTAAGGAAACAGGCGAAAACCTGGAATCAATTGTAAAATGGATAGGGATCAAAAAGGTGGTGGAATCCGGTGATTATATTTATGTTTTTGTCGACCGGATGGCAGCTTATATCATTCCTGTAAGATATTTTGACAGCCAGGAACAAAAAGCAAAATTTTTGCAGTCAATAAATCAGAGAATTAGCCGATAGGGAATATCTTGCCAACCGAAAGTTGAAAGTTCATTGAATTATTGTAACCTCCATCCCATTTAAGAGAAGGAGGTTAACCATTACCAGAACAGGTTGTTTTAAATACAGTCGGATTTGGAAGATGCCGTTCGTCAGAGTTTAACGATTTTATTCGTTACAACCTGACCATTTAAACTCAATTTCAGGAAATAAATGCCCTTTTCCAGGTCGGTTAAGTCAAGAGGCTCCGCATCAGAATTGAAAGTTAGATATTGCTTCCTGACCAACCTGCTGTTGGCATCATACACACTGATCATTGAATTTCCTGTGACACCTGAATTGATCAACCATAATAGTCCTGTTGTCGGATTTGGATATATTCTGTAGTTGTTCATTTTTATTTTTACAATTG
>JAFGBL010000197.1 GCA_016933115.1 Bacteroidales bacterium
CCGCCTTACGGCAATTCAAAAAATCATACACTTCAAATTGGATTACAATTTAACAGAATTTTGAAGGATATAATTACAGGAAAAAACACAATCACTTTCGGTGGGGAATATTTTATTGACGATGTTTATGATGAAATTGAGACTTATGGTTACTTAACAGATCAGAATACAAAAAATATAGGATTTTTTTTACAGAGTGACTGGGAGTTATCAAAAAACATTAATCTTGTCTCGGGTGTAAGGGCAGACAAACATAATTTTGTGGACCATCTTATCTTAAATCCCAGATTTTCATTTTTATATAAACCCTATCATAACACCCAGTTACGCATCTCCTGGTCTACCGGATTTCGCGCTCCACAGGCATTTGATGCCGACATGCATATTGCATTTGCAGGAGGAGGAATCCAAACCATCACTCTTGCAGAAGAGTTAAAGGAAGAACGTTCGCATAGCTTCAGCACTTCAATGAACTATGACAGACCCACTGAAAACTATATTTACGGATTGACTATCGAAGGATTTTATACCAGGCTGAAAAATGCATTTATATTAGAAGAAACTGGTAAGGATGCTGATGGGAATTCATTAATGGAAAAAAGAAACGGGGGATTCAGCCGGGTATATGGGGCCACTTTTGAGGCTCGTGGAAATTATAATCGCATTTTTCAGGTAGAAGCTGGCCTGACATTGCAAAAAAGTCGGCATGATAATCCTGTGGAGTGGTCAGAAAAATTACCCGGCACAAAACAATTCCTGCGAACCCCGAAAACCTATGGCTATTGCACATTTTTCTGGACACCCGGAGAAAGGTTCAGCACAGTGATATCAGGAACCTATACAGGTTCAATGTTTATTCCTCATTACGGATTGGCAGGCGACTCCGGCACACCGGAGAATGACTTGTTATTTAAATCTCCATATTTTATTGATGCAAACCTGAAACTTGCCTATATTTTTGAATTAATGCGGTTGGACTCTTCGATTGAACTGTTTGGGGGATTAGATAACCTGCTGAACCATTATCAGAAAGATTTCGATAGCGGTAAAAACCGGGATAGCGGTTATATCTACGGACCGTCAAAACCACGTACCATTTTTATAGGATTGAAATTTTTCAACTAAAAAATGGTTTTAAGGATAATTTACAGCTTTGAAGCCGATTTCATCCTTATTCGTTCATGATTGTTCCATCAGGAAGCATATTATCAGGATGATACTGCCCGTTTTCCTCCATCCGGTATCTTTAACAACTTTTCCAATTGCCCTTGCAATATAATTCAATCCATCTCCTGTCTAATCTACAATTTTCAAATAATTTCTTCATGGGGCATGCCGAAAACCATTTACAATCTTCTTTAAAAACCGAAATTTTCTTAAAATCCTCCAGTATTATATTTTCTAAAGATGGATTGTACAAAACCGCAGAAGGATGCCGTAAAGGATAAATTTTTTGTCCGTTGCAATCAATCAGTTTCCCGACAAAATCGGACGATGATATGTTGTCACTGCAAAAACGGCTCAGAATATGCTTTGTGGCGTGATATCCCAAAGGAATCAGAAATTCCGGCTTTACAATTTCAATCTCCTGTTCCAGGTATTTGCCGCACAACTCAATTTCATCGCTTTTGGGTTTCCGGTTTTTGGGGAGCCTGCATTTTATCAGGTTGGTCATATAAACCTCACTTCTGCTCAGGCTAATTTCAGAAAACAACTCATCAAACACCTTTCCGGTGGGTCCAATAAACATTTTGCCTGCTTTGTCTTCCATTTCACCCGGTGCCTGTGCAATAAAAAAAAGCCGGGCATTCACATTTCCCTCACCGCAAACAGCATTTTTCCTTCCAGAACTTAAACGACAGCGGTTACATTCTTTTATTTGATTGTTCAGTATTGAAAGTTCTTCATATTTGCCGGAAAATGTTTTCATAGATAACTTGTTTAATAATTGTATAAACTGAAAAACAGGGGTAATTCGTTTTATCACAATACTATTCCGGTGAGGATAAATAATAACTCTTCCATTATTTCTGCAGCCTTTCCCTGAAGGAAAATATCTGTAATTGTGGATGTATAGTCTGAAGGAGTAGTGTTGATCTCAATTATTTTGGATTTATTTTTTTTTGCTTCAATCGGAATTAGTGATGAAGGCATTACTTCACCAGAAGTTCCGATTAGTAAGAAAACTGCGGCATTTTTAGCTTCGTATAAGGAATCTGTATTTGCAGGCTCCTGAAGAGGTTCGCCAAAAAATACAAAATCAGGTTTAAGAACAGCACCACAAACCGAACACACTGGAGGTAGTTTGTTTAGATCGATTTCTGAAACAGGGTATTTTTTCAAACACTTTTCACAAACCAAATTCCTGCAGCTGCCGTGAAGCTCATATACAAGTTTGTTTCCGGCTTCCTGGTGCAGGTTGTCAATATTTTGAGTAATAACTGCGTGAAGTAACCCCGTTTTTTCCAGCATTGCCACAGCGAAATGGGCCGTATTTGGTTTTACTTTTCCATAATAATCGCAAAATATTTCTTTTATTAGCGGCCATGATTTTTCCGGATGTTTGTGAAAATATTTAATGTCCAGGAAATCAGGATCATATTTCGACCATAATCCATTTTTGCCGCGAAAAGGTGGAATACCGCTTTCCACCGATATGCCGGAGCCTGTAAATGCAACTGTATGTGCAGAGTATTTTATCAGTTCCGCTGCCTGTATCATTATGTCTGAAATTC
>JAFGBL010000198.1 GCA_016933115.1 Bacteroidales bacterium
TGGAATGGTTTACATCCAAGAGTCATTCCTCAATGGAAAAATTCAGGTTTGAAAAATTACGAAAACCAACTTGCTTTGCCTGTTTTAAGCGATGGAACACCAATTGTTTGCGATCTGCCGGCAAACATTCATCTCACCCCGTATTTCGAAATCGAGGCTCCTGCAGGTATGCTAATCGGTGTTCAAACTGATAACTATTTGGGAGGAAGTGTGCCAAATGTCCGGGCTGAATATGTTACACGTCAAGGATTTCAGAAGTATGAAAGTTTAGGCTGGATGAATGGGCATAAGGTAATCTACTCCTTTCCGGCAGGCGTGAAAATACTGGCACTGAAATACCGGGAAACCGGGTTTGATACTGAATTTGCCGGAAGCTTCCAGTGTTCAGACCCCTTTTTCAATAAAATGTGGCAGAAAGCGCAACGCACTTTGTACGTTACCATGCGCGATACCTACATGGATTGTCCCGACCGCGAACGGGCGCAGTGGTGGGGCGATGAGGTTATAGAAGCCGAAGAGGCATTTTATGCCCTTTGTCCCCAAAGCCATTCTCTTTTTAAAAAAGGGATATACGAATTGGTCAACTGGCAAAGGAAAGACAGTACATTGTTTTCGCCAATCCCTGCCGGAAACTGGGATGTGGAACTGCCTTGTCAGATGCTCACAAGCATAGGTTATTATGGGTTCTGGAATTATTACCTGCACACCGGTGACGTACAAACAATTGCTGATGTGTACAATGGAGCAAAGAAATATTTGGATATTTGGAGACTAAAAGGAAACGGTACATTACAATTCCGAACCGGAGATTGGACCTGGGGCGATTGGGGCGTTGAAAAAGATATGGAATTGCTGGAGAATGGATGGTACTA
The DNA here is from genome assembly GCA_016933115.1 of Bacteroidales bacterium. Taxonomy (GTDB): domain Bacteria; phylum Bacteroidota; class Bacteroidia; order Bacteroidales; family JAADJA01; genus JAADJA01. Next base: position 873 of record JAFGBL010000198.1, read on the forward strand.
CCTGGCATTAAAAGGTTTATACCTGATGGCTGCTGAGCTTGATAAGGTTGAAGATGCCAAAAGCTTTGAGCAACAAATGGTTGCCTTTAAGACTGCTTTTAATCGTGAATTTTGGACCGGTGCAGCCTATAGTCATCCCGAATATCAGGGACAAACGGACGACAGGGTACAAGCATTGGCCGTTATCTCCGGACTGGCAGACCCGGAGAAATATCCGGCATTGTTGACGGTTTTTCAGTCGAGTGAATTTGCCAGCCCTTACATGGAAAAATACGTGATGGAAGCACTGTTTATGATGAATGAAGGACAATTTGCATTGGAGCGGGCCAAGCAGAAATTTGGCAAGATGGTTGAAAGCACCGATTACACCACGCTTTGGGAAGGATGGGGAATTGGCAGCGAAGGGTATGGTGGAGGAACTACCAACCATGCATGGAGTGGAGGTGGGCTCACCATTCTTTCGCAAAAAGTATGTGGTATCACACCGTTGGAACCGGGATATAAGAAAATTCGGATTGCACCTCAACCGGCTGGTATTGACTCAGCAGAAGCAAAACTATTATCGGTTAACGGGGAGGTGTTTTCAATGTTTAAAAAAGCAGACGATAAATTGTTAGTTACAGTCAAAAGCACTGAAACTTCCAATATACTGGTTGTTTTACCTGAAAAATATAATGCTGTTACAATTAATGGGATTCCGGTTGGTAAGGGAAAAATTATGAATATATCAGGGAAGAAAGTATCCCGAATTAGCGCCCAAAAGAATGGTAAATTCGAATTGGAATTGGAGGGAGGAGAATGGGAAATCGCAGCAAAGGTTAGATGATATCTTTATAAGACTGTCAGAAAGTAGTGTGTACGAAAAAGCAAGATATATGAGAAAAATATTGTTTCCAATTATAGCTCTCCTTTATTTTCAGGGACAAGCTCAGGTTGAGCCGGATCAATCATCCGAATTTGAGGTGGTTTTTCGTAAACCTATTGATATTGTGAAAGTTAATGAAAGCCATTATTTCATTGATTTTGGCAAGGCGTTTTTTGGAACGGTGGTCTTAAAGTCAAAAACGTTACAGCAGGATTCAATCTTTGTGAGCCATGGCGAAAAGCTTAGATCTGTCAATACAATCGACAGCATGCCTGGAGGACATGTTCGATACCAGCAAGTAACGCTGGATGGATTAACTGCTGAAAATTTCACCACTATTCAGTTACCGGCAGATGAAAGAAATACCAATGAAAAGGCCATTGCGTTGCCTGATTCTTTTGGTATTATCATGCCCTTTAGGTATTGTGAAATTAAAAACCTGAAAATTCCCATAACAGATTTAGAGATTTATCAAAAAGCATATCATTACCGTTTTAACGATGACGCGAGTTATTTTTCTTCTTCTGATACCATCTTGAATGCGATATGGGATTTGTGTAAACATACCATTAAAGCTACAAGTTTTGCCGGCTATTATATCGATGGAGACAGGGAACGCATTCCTTACGAAGCGGATGCATATATTAATCAGTTAAGCCATTATAGTGTCGATAGTGTTTACTCACTTGCACGGAAAACTAATTTATATTTTCTAGATCATCCCACATGGCCAACTGAGTGGTTACTGCACGTTGTGCTTTTATACTACACAGATTATATGTATACGGGCGAATTGGATTTATTACGCGACAATTACGAGATGCTAAAGATCAAAAGCCTGATGGAGTTGGCAAGGGAAGATGGCCTGATAAGTTCTAAATCACCTAAACTAACCGAGGAATATAAACAAAAACTTGGCTTTAAGGCAACCGATGAAATACGTGATATCGTTGACTGGCCACCCAGTCAAGATGAAACAGGCTGGAAACTGGCCACGAAAGAAGGTGAAAGGGATGGTTACGAGATGGTTGATGTAAATACTGTGGTAAATGCATTCTATTACCAAAATCTTGTTTTATTATCGAAAATTGCAGGATACCTGGATAAAGAGGAAGATTCAAAAATGTTTCATGAAAAATCACAACAACTTAAAGAAGCCATTAATACCAAATTGTTCGATCAGGAACGCGGAATTTATGTTGATGGGGAAGGCTCAAATCATGCTTCGTTACATGCCAATATGATGCCGTTAGCTTTTGATTTAGTTCCTGAAAAATACCTGTCATCGGTTATTTCATTTATGAGAACAAGAGGTATGGCTTGTAGTGTTTATGGAGCTCAATACTTATTGGAAGGTCTTGTGAAAAACGGAGCACAAGATTACGCACTGCATTTAATTACTGATACCACGCACGACCGAACCTGGTGGAATATGATAGAAAAAGGTTCAACCATGACTTTTGAAGCCTGGGACCAACGGTACAAGCCAAATATGGACTGGAACCATGCCTGGGGGGCAGCACCGGCTAATATTATTACCATGCAATTATGGGGAATTACGCCATCGGAGCCTGGATTTAAAGCTGTTAGGATTTGTCCACGTTTAGATAATTTTCAATACTCTGAAATTAAAACCCCGACAAAAGAAGGTATTATCTTGTGCTCCTACAGTAAACAAGAGAATGGAGATGTACAATACAAAATCGAATTGCCTGAGAACATGAATGGCATATTCATTCAATCGCAAAAATTTGGAAGTGTGGTTGTTAATGGGGAAAATAGAGATAATTTCATGAATACAATTGAATTAAAACCCGGGGGAAATATTCTGGAATTTGAAAACTAAACAATATTATATAACTCGATGGTTTTTAGATTGGCTATAAAATTGCAGATGGCGCGTTTTATGTCATTATTGCTTAGTGGGACATCGGGGTGTTTTCGGAAAGCAAAAATATAATTCCGGTAATCTGAACATCTATTGTAGAAAAGCCTGCCTAATGCAAAGTTTTATTTTAGGCAGGAAAATCAGCCCTGATAGCCTTGGTCAACTACTTTTTCCCGCTGGAAAAGCAATACCGGATCAAGGCGGCCCGTGAAAGGTCAAGCGGTGCGCAGTCAGTTACAGTCCCGGCAACTTTTGCAGGCGATGAACTGCATTGCTATATCGCTTCCCGGAACAAAAAACAGTCCGCAGTTTCCAACAGCACCTATTTGGGAGAAGTATTGGTATCCTAAGTCAACCTTTCGGTGACTAATTAAAAACCGCTTTCTTTGGAGAGCGGTTTTTTGTTTTGTTATAAAATAACCCGCCCAATTGTCCAGTGTGTTTACCTTATTTTCTTTTCGGATTCTCGTAAATGGTTGACAATGTGTTGCCTAAAATAAAAAAAAGTCTCTTAATTGACTTGTTATCAGAGTTTTGTGGGGAATTTAAGTAGTCCCACCGGGAATCGAACCCGGATTTACAGTTTAGGAAACTGTCGTTCTATCCGTTGAACTATGGAACCATAATTACTGTTAA
>JAFGBL010000199.1 GCA_016933115.1 Bacteroidales bacterium
TGATCGACATTAAAGGATTTTTGTTTCCAGGAAATGAAAACAAGAAAAATGAGCGCTACTGCTGCCAATAATATGATTATATTTTTGATCTTCAACACTTTAGTAGTTACTTCAACGTCTAATTATGAGTTAATAAAAGTAGGGTTCTTCAATCAATATTTTTAAACAATTTAAAGAATAAATTAACATTAACGTGTTAAATGATTTTGAATTATTTAAAATAAATCTTAATAGTATTTTTTTAAAATAATTTTTCTTTATATTTTTGCTAACTTATAAAGCTCAAAAAAGTTTCAAACACTAAAACTGAAAAATATGAAGTCCTTGAAAATTTTACTATCATTCTTGTTCATCACCCTGACAATAGGTTTTGTTAATTCTCAGATATCTACTTTTCCTTATCAAGAGGGTTTCGAAACCGGTGTTGGTAATTGGATTCAATTTACTGGTGATGATTTTGACTGGACCAGGAACCAGAACGGAACACCTACTCTTCTAACAGGCCCATCCGCTGCATTTGAAGGAAACTGGTATATGTATGCAGAAGCAGACGGAAACAATAACAATGTTACCCTGTTGTATGCCGAATTCGATTTTAATACTGCCGGTGTAACGGAGCCTAAATTTGAATTTTACTATCACATGTACAATGCATTGATTCTCCCTCCTTTTTTCCCGGATGTCATGGGAACGCTCGAACTATTAATTTCTACCGATGGAGGCTCAACCATCAATACCCTATGGTCAATTTCAGGGAACCAGGGAAATCAATGGCATAAAGTCTTGATAGATTTAACGTCCTATGCTTCAAATGATGATGTATTGATAGGGTTCAGGGCTACAATTGGAAATGGCAATAGAAGTGATATTGCTATTGATGATATCAACGTTTATGATCCGGTTTTCAATTGCATTCCTATACCTTATACACAAGATTTTAACGCTTCCTCCAGCCTTCCAACTGACTGGTCTACTGATAATCCATCTACCTGGGTTATCAATACAAACTGGCAGGGATCGGCACCCCCAACCGGAAATCATTTAAACACTACTGTCGGTGCATCTACGGTTGGGAATGTTTATACCAATTGTTTTGATGTTGCAGGAAATAATGACCTTCATGTAAGATTTTATCATTATTGGCAACCAAAAACCGGTTTACTCCCTACTCAAGATGGCACCTTTTATGGCAGCCCTGATGGTGGTGTAACCGTATACTCGATTGATCAATGGAATGTAAATACAACTACTGAAGAGGGTTGGCAGGAATACGATATTTCTTCATGGGCAGATGGCGCTTCCCGATTGATTTTCTGGTGGGAGATCAATGGCAGTCACCTGCTTTTTGGTGATGATGGATATTGGAACATTGACGATTTTGAAGTGAAAGAAGGACCGTGGCTTTATGAATACACCTGGACCGGTACTGTATCAACGGATTGGAATACAGGCGGTAACTGGGATTCGGGATTTGTACCTGATGAAGATATTGATGTTATTATTCCGGGCGGAGCACCCAATTATCCGGAAATTATCGGTGTTCTTTATATTGGCAACAATTATGGCGGAGCTGCTTGTAAAAGCCTGACAATTGAAAATGGTGGAGAAGTGAATGTTGTTGCTTATGGCCAATTATATGCTTTTGGTGATGTAACGGTTGAGAATGGAGGCTCACTGAATGTAAACAGGTTACAATTCGGTATAAATGGTGCATTATATATCAATGGTGGAGATGTTTATGTTGGTATTGAGAGCGCTTTCCCCTCATTTTTGGATGGATTTATGAGCACCGGAACGCTCACTTTGTATAATACCATTAGTTTTGACAATACGGACTGGTATGCGAACGGCGGAACAGTAATATTAGGAAGCAGTAGTGGGTCTGCTTACCTTCTCGTAAATGGCACCATCGACCTGTTCGATATGGAAATAATGTCAGGAACAGATGTAACATGCGATGCAGGAACCATTAACGCAGGCGGAGATTTAACCATCTACCCTTCAGGAGGTTTCAAACTTAATGCAGGTACCTTTAATGTCAGCGGAAATTCTTATTTCGAGGCAGATAACACCGGAATGGCTGCATTTATTGATAATGGTACGTTTAATGTCAGCGGAACTACAACGGTTGAACAATACCTGACATCAGAGCGGTGGCATTTGGTATCTGCTCCTATCAGCAATGCTACAATCAATACTTATTTCGATATTTACCTCAGGGAGTATGACGAACCGACAGATTCCTGGGCCTATCTGGTTAATCCAACGACATTACCTATGAATGTTACGGAAGGTTATTCTGCCTGGGCCTCGGATGATTATACAGGAACAACAACGGTAAGTTTTGTCGGTTCACTCAATGCAGGAATCGATTATCCTATCGCATCCCTAAGTTACACTGCCGGAAACGGTTGGAATGTACTTGGTAATCCTTATCCGGCACCGTTGCAATGGAACAATACCTGGTCGAAAACCGATTTGAGTGACTGGGCATGTGTTCATAACAACGGCAATGATGAATGCTACAATGCCGCCACCAATACCGGTTGGCCAAATCCCGGAGACATGGCAGATGGAATCATTCCATCAACACAAGGTTTCTGGGTTCGCGCAACCAGTTCATCCGCATCTGTAACGATCCCCGCAAGTGAAAGAATGTTCAGCGACCAGGCATTTTATAAAGAATCGGCTGTTACGGTCAATGAATCCATTCGCTTGCGGATAGATGGCAATAATGATTTCGATGCTATGCTATTGCAGTTTATCCCAGATGCCACAACAGGTTATGATCCAAGATATGATCTGGAAAAACGTTGGGGATATGACGAATCACCACAAATCTATTCCATCATTGATGAAAATACTTTGTTTTCTGTAAATGTGTTGCCTGAACTATATTCAGGATTGGTTATCCCGGCTGGTTTCCAGGTTGGTGCTCCCGGGGAGTATACTCTCACCCTGACTCAACTTGAAAATATGAAGGCAAATTTGACAATTGTCCTGGAAGACATCAGGGAAAATACATTTACCCAAATGAACATCAATGATACCTATGTATTTACTGCCGAACCGATAGATGAAAGCCATCGCTTCAATATCCACTTCAAGGATGCCACGATCGGTATCAATGATAATCTTGGGTCTGGAGCAAATGTATACGCATACGATGATATCGTTTATATTCAAACATCCGGCGGACAACCTTCACTTATTAGTATTTATGATGTTACAGGCAGGGAAATTGAAAATTTGAAATCGAATGCTGAAGATATCATTAGGATTAAAGTTACTGAAGGAACGGGTTATTATGTTGTGAAAGTACTTACTGACAAGGATCTCACTACGCAAAAAGTGTTTATCAAATAATGAAGCCAGTAAAAATAAAAAAAAGCCGCACTGGAATTCCAGAGCGGCTTTTTTTCTAATAGCATACTATTCATATTCCTGAACCGGCAACTCCCCTTTTAAAACCAGGAAGGCATTTTCAGCCAGTGCTTCAATATCATTCACACTTGGATACAGTGAAAATTCTGCAATTTTCCCAACCCGCCTCTTTACATTTTCCAGGAATCTTTCGCTATGAAAAATGTTTCCGGTTAAAATAATGGCATCCACTTCACCCTCCAATACCGCATACATGGCTCCAACTTCCTTCGAAACCTGGTAAGCACAGGCATCGGAAATAAACAGGGCTTTTTCATCGCCTTCCGCCATCAGATCATCTATTTCATGAATATCGCCGGTTCCAAGGTAGGCGGCATATCCCCCTTCCTTGGTAATCAACCTGAACATTTCATCCTTGGAATATTTACCGCTAAATGCCAATCGCAGTAAATCTCCCACCGGTAAACTTCCCGATCTTTTTATCGAAAACGGCCCATCCCCGTCATAGGCATTGTTTACATCTACCACACGGCCTTTGCGGTGTGCTGCAACCGATATTCCACCCATCCCAACAGTAACAATGATCAAGTTGATTTCTTCGTACTTTTTATGATGGGCTTTGGCATACTTTCGGGCATAAAATTTCTGGTTAAGCGAATGAAAAACGGATCTGCGCCGGATCAATGGATGGCCAGATACCCTTGCAATATCATCCATTTCATCCACCGAAACCGGATCGGCAAGAATGGCTTTGGCGTTTATTTTTTTAGCCACTTCAAAAGCAATCAAACCACCCAGGTTTGTATGGTGCCAGCCCTCGGTTCCCCGCCTCAGGTCATCAACCATTTTTTCATTCACCTCGTAAACGCCAGCGTTCAGAGGTTTCAGCAATCCACCCCTGCCGACTACAATTTCGATATCGGCGAGTTCGGCATCGTTTTCTTCCAGCTCACGCATCACAGCCTGGGTGCGAAATTCAATCTTTTTTGCCGGTTCTTTTAATTCAGCCAGGATTTCAGGTTTGTGTTTGATATTTTTCAGAAATAACAGGTTATTGGCTTTGTATAAAGCTACCTGGGTCGACTTTGTCTCAGGATAAATTACAAGAATGTCCTTATTTACCATAAAATTGAGGTTTCAAATTAATTCATGATAGCATCACATATTTCTTCTGTATTGCCCTCCAACATTGAACAGGGTGTTGGTGATCTGACCGATGGAGGCATATTTGGTGGCCTCCATCAAAGTTTCGAAAAGGTTCTTATTAATGATGGCTGTTTGTTTCAATTTTTCAAGCCATTCGGCCGTCTCTTTTCTATAGGTTTTATGCAATTCATTCAGCATCGATATCTGATACTCCTTTTCTTTTGGAGTAGCCCTGATGACCTCACCCGGAATTACCGTAGGCGAGCCTTTGGAAGATAAAAATGTATTAACGCCCATGATCGGAAGTTCTCCGGAATGTTTCAATTCCTCATAATAGAGCGATTCCTCCTGTATCTTACTTCGCTGGTACATGGTTTCCATGGCACCAAGAACTCCTCCCCTTTCGGTGATCCGGTCGAACTCAGAAAGAACTGCTTCCTCCACAAGGTCGGTCAGTTCTTCGATGATAAATGAACCCTGAAGCGGATTCTGGTTTTTTGCAAGGCCCAATTCATGATTGATGATCAACTGAATAGCCATGGCCCTCCTGACAGATTCTTCAGTTGGTGTTGTAATGGCCTCGTCATAGGCATTTGTATGCAGAGAATTACAATTGTCATAAATCGCATACAATGCCTGCAAGGTTGTCCGAATATCATTGAAATCAATCTCTTGAGCATGCAATGAACGTCCGGAGGTCTGGATATGGTATTTAAGTTTCTGAGACCGGTCGTTGCCTTTATACTTTAATTTCATCGCCTTCGACCAGATCAGGCGGGCCACTCTTCCCAAAACCGAATACTCGGGGTCGATTCCGTTTGAAAAGAAAAAGGAGAGGTTCGGTGCAAAAGAATCAATATCCATTCCCCTCGACAGGTAGTACTCAACGTAAGTAAAACCATTGGCCAGTGTGAAAGCCAGTTGCGTAAGAGGATTGGCGCCGGCTTCGGCAATATGGTATCCGGAGATGGACACGGAATAAAAGTTCCTGACATTTTCATTGATAAAATATTGCTGGATGTCGCCCATCAGTTTCAGGGAGAAATCGGTTGAGAAGATACAGGTATTTTGAGCCTGGTCTTCCTTGAGAATATCGGCCTGAACTGTACCCCGAACGCGGCACAGTGTATCTGCTTTGATATTTTCATAAACATCCTTCGGCAACACCTTGTCACCGGTTATTCCCAGCAGCATCAATCCCAACCCATCGTTGCCTTGTGGAAGTTTTCCCTGGTAATTGGGCCTCTGTGTCTTACGGTCCTTATAAAATTTTTCAATTTTTTCCTCTACCTCCTTCACCAGCCCGTTTTGTTTGATGTACAACTCGCATTGCTGGTCGATGGCTGTATTCATGAAATAACCGACCATCATGGGAGCCGGGCCGTTGATGGTCATCGATACGGAAGTTTTTGGATCAACAAGGTTAAATCCCGAATACAATTTTTTGGCATCATCCAGACAGGCGATTGAAACGCCTGAATTACCTATTTTCCCATAAATATCGGGTCGTCGGTCGGGATCCTCGCCATAAAGTGTAACCGAATCGAATGCTGTTGACAATCTCCTTGCCGGCATGCCGTATGAAAGGTAATGAAAGCGCTTGTTGGTCCTTTCGGGGCCACCCTCACCCGCGAACATCCGGGTGGGATCTTCTCCTTCACGTTTGAAAGGGAAAACACCTCCCGCATATGGGAATTCGCCCGGTACATTCTCCAGCAAATTCCATTTTAAAATATCTCCCCAGCCTTTGTAATTGGGTAAAGTGATTTTCGGAACCTGAAGATGTGACAGCGATTCGGTATGGGTGGCCAGCTTAAATTCCTGATCCCTGACCTTGAAAACAAAAAATTTCGCTTTGTATGATCTTACCTTTTCTTCCCATTTTTCTATGATTTCCAAATTCCTGCCCTCAAGGTCCCGTTCATGTCTTTTATATTCCTTATCCAAATCATCGATAACCGATTTTTTAGCAGCTTCGGATTTTTTCAATAATTCAATGGTTTCATGGATAGCATACAGCCGTTGGGCTATATCTGCCTGTTTTCCGGCCCACTGATTGTATCCCCTGACGGTTTCAGAAATTTCGGAGAGGTAGCGGGTGCGGTGCGGTGGAATGATGTGGATTTTTTCCGCCATTTCCTCCTCATGATTCTCCGTTGTTTTAAATGACACCCCGGTCTTTTCCTTGATGGTATTGATAAGTGCAGAAAACAACTGGTTCACACCCGGATCATTGAACTGGGATGCCGTTGTTCCATATACCGGCATATCATCTGCTTTTTTATCCCAGTAAAGATGGTTTCGCTGGTATTGCTTTTTCACATCCCGCAATGCATCCAGTGCACCCCTTTTATCAAATTTATTGAGTGCGATCAGGTCGGCGAAATCAAGCATATCGATCTTTTCGAGCTGGGTTGCAGCTCCGTATTCCGGGGTCATCACGTACAATGATAAATCGCTGTGGTCAATGATTTCTGTATCCGACTGCCCGATACCTGAAGTTTCGAGGATGATCAGGTCATAACCCGCAGCCTGGACAATGGTTTCTGCATCCCTGACATATTTCGACATCGCAAGGTTTGATTGCCTGGTGGCCAGGGAGCGCATGTAAACCCTGCCATCGTTGATGGAATTCATCCGGATGCGGTCGCCTAACAACGCTCCGCCTGTCTTTCGCTTGGAGGGATCAACTGAGATGATCGCAATGGATTTACCCGGAAATTGATCCAGGAACCGGCGAACGATCTCATCCACCAGTGATGATTTTCCTGAACCGCCTGTTCCGGTAATCCCAAGCACCGGTGATTTCCTTTTCCTTTTCCTGAGCTGATCAAGAATATCCTTTACTTCTTCCGGGTTATTTTCACAAGCTGAAATGAGGCGGGCAATGGCATTGATATTCTTTTTTTCGATATCCTTCAGCAAGATTTTATTTCCTTTCCCAGTTGGAAAATCCGCCTCACGCATCAGGTCGTTGATCATTCCCTGTAAACCCAACTTACGGCCGTCATCGGGTGAGTAAATACGTGTAATGCCGTAATCGTGGAGTTCTTGCTGTTCCTCCGGTAAAATGACCCCGCCGCCACCACCAAAAATTTTTATGTGACCACAGCCTTTCTCCTTTAGCAGGTCATACATATACTTGAAAAATTCGATGTGCCCACCCTGGTATGATGTGATGGCAATGGCCTGTGCATCTTCCTGTTGGGCAGTATCCACAATTTCCATCACCGAACGGTTATGCCCGAGGTGGATGACCTCTGCCCCGGTCGCCTGTATGATGCGGCGCATGATATTGATGGCAGCATCGTGCCCATCGAACAAAGAGGCGGCAGTTACTATTCGGATATGATTTTTTGGCTTATAAATTGTTTGCTTAAACATCTTTGATTTCTTATTCAGTCATTTATGACATGCAAATTTAATGAAAGTTTGCTGAATTAATGATTAGGTCTTCTTTTTTATTGCCTGTGTTTGATTGTTGACCAATGATTCATCCTTTTATGGAAAAGTATTCATGGCTTTTTATTCGCCCGTAATAAACCATATTGAAGATATTACAATTGAAAAAGTTACTTTTGACAAAAATTAAAGATCAACACCAATACTAGATATTATGAACAACATTCAAGTATCCATTAAACATTCACATGATTTCATTAGGGAAGAAGAAATCTACCTTCAGCAAAATAAAATCGAAAAAATTCATCAATCCATTATCAATAAAACCGGAAAAGGCAATGATTTCCTGGGATGGGTTGAACTTCCCGGAAATATTGATGAGGAATTAATCTCATCCATAAACAGAACGGCGAACAAATTAAAATCCAATACAGAAATTTTAGTGGTCGTTGGCATCGGTGGATCATACCTTGGGTCAAGGGCTGTAATAGAAGCATTAAGCCATAATTTTTCGTTATTAAATCCGCGGAAAAATTACCCGATGGTGATATATGCCGGCCAGAATATCGGTGAAGACTATCTCAACGATTTATTGGAAGTCCTTGACAAAAAAGAATATGCCATAGCTGTGATCTCCAAATCGGGGACTACGACTGAACCGGCTATCGCATTCAGGATTTTGAAAAATCATATGGAGAAAAAATATGGGAAAGCGGAGGCAAAGGAGCGAATTGTGGCTATTACCGACCAATCCAAAGGGGCGCTGAAAAAACTGGCCACCGACGAAGGTTATCAAACCTTTGTGATCCCGGATGATGTGGGTGGCCGTTATTCGGTACTAACACCGGTGGGATTGCTTCCGATAGCTGTGGCTGGTTTTGACATACAAAGGCTTATCGATGGCGCAAAATCGATTCAATTGATGAATTCCAATCCGGGATCGATTAAAGAAAACCCGGTTTTCCTGTACGCTGTTACCCGGAATGAACTTTATAAAAAAGGCAAATTGGTTGAAATCCTGGTGAACTATCAACCCAACTTATTTTACCTGACCGAATGGTGGAAACAACTTTATGGAGAAAGCGAGGGTAAGGAGGGCAAAGGGATTTTCCCGGCTGGCGTCAATTTCACCACCGATCTGCATTCCATGGGACAATATATTCAGGACGGGCAACGGATCCTTTTTGAAACCGTTTTATCGGTTGCAGAACCGGCTAAAAAAATGGAAATCCCATTTGACAGGGAAAACCTGGACGGATTGAATTTTATTTCCGGTAAAAGAATTGATGAAGTAAACAAAATGGCCGAACTCGGTACAACCCTTGCTCACATTGACGGTGGAGTTCCCAATATCAAAATTTCCATACCAAAAGTGAACGAATTTTACCTTGGGCAGCTTATTTATTTCTTCGAAATGGCTTGTGCAGTCAGCGGTTATCTGTTGGATGTAAATCCTTTCGACCAGCCCGGTGTGGAGGCATACAAAAAGAACATGTTTGCGCTGCTTGGGAAACCGGGATTTGAAAAAGAAACCGAAGCCATCAGGGAGCTGTTATAAAAAAAAGCATGCAACATTGTAAGCCACATGCTTTTAAAAATTATTTGATCAGAATTTATTTCAATTCAAAACTGCTCTTGCCTATTTCATAATCTTCAGCAAATACAGTTACATTGTAAACGCCTTCCATGGCCGGTTCTGCATCCGACTTTTTGGTCCAGAATATACAGACATACGTTTCCTTATTTTTATACTCGACCTCTTTCTTGGAAGAGTACTCAATTTGTTGTCCCTGGAATTCGAAAGTATTCCCACTTTCCAATCGTTGGGTTACCACAACGCCGTCGGGCCTTATTATCCGGATATAAATGGTTTTGATCCCCGGTTCAACCAGGCTATTTTCACCCAGGGTAAAACAAACTTTTACTCTTTCTATCTTATTTGCCTTATCTGTCTCACGTTCTCTGCCGCTACCGGTAAATCTCACACCATAGGCAGTTACATTGTAAGCTTTCAGCGCGGCTGCCAGGTTTACTTTTTCAATTAATTCCTCCTTGTCCTTGGTCAGCTCTCGGGTTCTATCCTGTTCGCGTGCATATTGTTGCCTGATCTTCTCGTTTTCTTCGGTCAACTCCCTGTTTACCGTATACAAGGAATCAAGCTGATGCACATACCCTTGGGTGATATTTCGAAGTAATTCCAGTTTTTTATTCACCTTCCTGTATTCCCATTTGTAATTTAGCAACTGCTCAATTTCCCTGGCATTGGCTTGAATAATGCTGTCCTTAAGAATCAGCGAATCCGAAAGTGCGCCATACTGCACTTTGATGCTGTCGTGAGCAACCATAAGCTCTGTAAGCTCTCTCTGCAATTCCACACGCTGGGCTTCTTTTTCATTTACCATGGACTCATAATTGCCCTTCATGGAAAAAAACCAAAAAATCAATGCTGCTACAACAATGATAAGCAGAACGGCTAAAATCATCCAAAGTTTTGAAGTATTTTTTCTTTTGGGTTGTGACGCATTTGCATTGGGTTTAGTTGGTGTCTGTGTCATTTCTTTTTGATCGTTAGTTGGTTACTAAAATTATTTACAAACGTACTTAAAAAAATCTCAAGAAATATTCCAAATAATAATATGAAAAGTCGTTGGAAACTCCCTCTTTTTGTTTCAAATTTAATATTTTTATTAATCCGTAACCGTAAAAATTTTTTATCGGTCAATAAGGCAGGTTTTCCGATTCATTTACTTTGTTCCGATCTGGAATTTTATATCGTTCTGAATCCCTGTTAATAACCTCTTTTTTCCAGGCTTCCGGATAACCTTTCTCCTGCGGATTTCCCGAGTCGTCTTTTACAAAGCCGTCATTGTATTTGGTTATCAGGAATTCGCCCAGTTCAATCCAGCGTTCGTATACAAGATTTCCTGCATTTACAGAATATCCGGTCAGGATTTCAGACTGATGCTCAGGATAGAGGTTTTGAACAATTGAAATCAGCGAATCCTGCTCATTGATGAATTTGCTCTCCAGTTCTTTTTGAACCTTCTGAATATCCACAGTCATATCACAATACCTCAAATTAGCATAATTTGAAACGAAATTAAAAACCCACCACATCGAATCCCAGGAAAACTTTTTAAGATCCCCTTTGGTAAAGGGTTCGGGTATTTCCGTTACACCGCAATACACCGGCACATAGCAGGTAAAATAGGTATCATCCACACCGAACCACACCACTCCACCAACTCCATCGGGAAGGTGATTCCGGGTTTGGGCTATGTAGGAAAAGGCTGAATTACATGTTGAAATGGGCCTTTCCCATGAATATTTTACACTATCAACATCCCAGAATAAAGGCCTGTTAAAATTGGGTGAACCGAAAGGCCCGGCAGCAAAGCCTTTGGTCATATCAAATTCGGTTCCTTCGTAGTGGTCGCGAACCAGGCTCATGATATCCTGCAGGGATAATTTTTTATCCGGTTTGATCCAAAGGGGATAAGGTTCGGCTCCAGCCACTCCGCGATGGTAGTCGGTTAAAAATTTTTGTCCGGGAGCTGCTCTTGAGAACAGGCTCCAGACGCGCGTTTCACAATATTTGAGTCGATCGGGAGAAGGTGGGTTATAGGTTTCATTAAACCGGAATGGCCGGCCTGAATTCGGATTAAAATAACCCTTTTCAACGGCAAATGAAATAACATTCCCGGAATACAGGCAATTTTCCGGGTCATCCAGGGGGAATTCACCGATGCGGGCCATATTGGCATGGGCGGATATCATGCCGTCGGGAATTTTAACGGCCACCCAAACGGCACCTTCACCTCCATTGCCTGTTCCAACCATTTCCAGTATCCAGGCTTCATCAGGATCGATGACTGAAAAAGATTCCCCTTCGCTTCCGTATCCATATTTTTCAACGAGTGAAGTGATGACTTGAATGGCTTCAACCGCTGTCCTGGATCGTTCCAGTGCTAATTTCATCAAGTGCCAGTATTCAAGAAATTTTGATTTGTTCCACAATTCTTCCCTTCCGGTAAAAGTGGTTTCGCCGATGGCAACCTGGTATGCATTCATCTGGAACCCGATTACCGCAAAGGTTTTGGAAACCTGGGGAATTTTGCCTTTCACCCCATACCTGTTCACAAATTCGATGGAATCTCCCGCTTCATGATTCCGGGCAGGTGTTCTGTCGAGCCGGTAAAGCCATTCACCGTCGTTTGTATAAACCAGATAGGTGGCACTGTCAACGGAGGCTCCTTTGGTGACAATGAAATTCGTACACGGATAAATCCCATTCAGGAATCCGAAAATGAACATCAGGATCGGGGTTACTTTTTTCATGGGTAAAATTGCTAAAATAGTAAAAGACAAAAATCATGACTTTGATCGTCAATCCTTTTGTCCTTTAACTTTTAATTTATCAAATATTAATGTGCAGGCGCACCGGGCATTTTGAAAAGATCGCCGGTTTCTTCAACGATTTTTCTGTACCAAAACTCACCATATCCCGGTTGGTCCACTTTTGCCGGATAATATTTATACCCCTCTGGCACTTCGGATTTTTCCTTTATATTCCCATCCATATACTTGGTAAAAAGATATTTATAAAACTCCAGCCAGTGTTTGGCCGTTTCATTTCCTGCTTTAACAGAATAATCCGTTACCATTGCAATGGCTCCTTCGGGGTCGGTTTCATACATTTCTTTGGCTTTTTTATCAGTCTCCCTGGTTTCATTCAGGAAATTTCCTTCCAGTTTGGTTTGTTCGGCCCTGATCTCAGGATGGATATAATTATAGCGCGTATAGGCGAAATTGGAAACCATATTGAAAATCCAGAATGCCGCATCGAAATTGAAATCCATCATCGATCCGTTTCCTGCTGCATAGGCTTCAGGTACCCGGGTTATACCACAATACATGGGAACAAAAACGGTACTGGCCGCATCATCCACCCCAAACCAGTGGATTCCGCCAATAGGATCGGGCAACCATGACCTGGATTGGGTCACAAATACAAAACCTGTCTGTTGGGTAGCTGTGGCCCTTTCATTGCAATAAACCTGACCATCTACTTCCCACGTTAAAGGCCTCCAGCGATAGGGATTTTTAAAAGGTCCTGCACCAATGTCCTGGGTCATATCCAAAGGAGTCCCCTCCAAATGGTCACGCATATAATCCATAACATCTTCCACGGCAATTTTTCGGTCAGGTTTGATCCATAAGGGCATCCGGTTCTCCAGGTTATGGCCCGAGGCGTAATCGAAATACTTATCCATTCCCTCTTTCACACTCCTGAAAAATGACCATACCCTTACTTCGCAGAAACGGGCTCCGCCAAAATCCACCGGAGCATAGGTATCGGAAAAGCTGAAATCCTTATCTTCACCGTTATAGTAACCTTTTTCACGGGCGAAGGAAATAACATCATCAGCGTAAACGCACTCTATGGCCGGGTGGTCAATTTTATCGATATTGCTGAAGGTGATCGATTTTTTTCCGTCGGCCAACGGAAATGTTCTTATCCTGGCCTGGTTGGCATGCGCACAAACATAACCATCAGGAATTTTTAGTGCTACCCAAACCGCACCTTTCTGGCCTTCGCCCTTGCCGATGATCTCAAAAATCCAAACTTCATTCGGGTCGGATACGGAAATGGATTCGCCTGAGCTACTGTATCCGTATTCATTTACCAATTGAGTCATCACCCTGATCGCTTCACGTGCCGATTTCGATCGCTGCAGTGCGATGTACATCATGCTTCCGTAATCAATGATTGCACCGGGTTGTTGGTGGAGATCAGAACGTCCGCCATATGTTGTTTCTCCAATAGCAACCTGGAATTCATTCATATTTCCAACTACATTGTATGTTTCAGCAGCCTGCTTTATCTGGCCCATGAATTTACCCGTGTCCCATTCATACACATCCAGCATGGTACCCTTGGGGTAGGTTGCAGCCGGCCAGTGATAGAGTTCACCATACAAAACGTGTGAATCAGCTGCATAGCTAATAAATGTAGAACCGTCGGCTGATGCACCCTTTGTGACCAGAAAGTTGGTACATGCGATCAATGGTTGAATAGTACTTATAAGTGCAATAACAAAAGTTGCAATAACGAATCGTTTCATATTTAATTTAATATGTATGTTTATAAATGTTTAAAGAATGCAAAAATATAATATTTGATGATAAAATCAGGAAAATGGCAATGAATGGTTTGAAAATAAGAGTTGAATAATCAGAATCCAACGTTAAAACCGGCAGAGATGGTGTTTGTTTTGCCTCGGAAAAACTCAGGTGTATATTTGATCACCTGCTCTTCGTCGCCGGTTATGTCAGCGGAAATATATTCAACGAACAGATAGGCGTTATTGATAAATTCATAGGTAGCCTTAAAGGAGATGGTTTGGTTTTGCCAGGTAACGTATTCCATTAAGGGATGAGAATTGGCCTTTTCATCCGGATTATTGACATCATAAATATAATCGGGGCCGTGCTGGGCCAGGAGGTAGTAGGCGCTTAAATGCAATCCCCTGATGGGTTTATATGCAATTCTGGCAAAAATTTCCTGTGAATTGTCGCGCAAGTAGAAACCCATGTTATAATAATTCGATTCGTATGTGAGGGTAGGGACACGGTGTTGATAGGTGAGCGGCATCGACATGGTATATTCCACATTTAACGAGAGGTTTTGAATGCCCAGGTTGCTGGTGGCTGCCCCAATTTTCACACTGTAAAAGTTGTATTCATCTTTTTGGGATATCCTTTCGATTTTCAATTCATCGATAAACAGTGTTCCGTATAGGTGTACTTTTTTAATATTACGGCTGCTGATATCGAAGAACATCTGTGAGTTCTGGTTGTCGATGTCCTGATTTACCGTATGGTCGATGGATTTGAAAAACATCACCGGGATCAGATAAGCCGGGTGTACATTCATGTCGCTGTAAATAATGGAATTTCCGACCGAAATATTCAACCTCTTCCAGGGTGTGAAAGTAAACATGTTGGCTGCAATGTACTTGGGACGGTAAACCTCCCGCGGCGGATTGGTAGAATAATAAGACCTTACACTGTCAACCTCCATGGAAACCAGCCAACCGTGGTAGTAATTCAATTCGAACCACTTCACCGGCTTGACGCTTAACTTAATTTGTGCAAAGGAGGGGGCACGGTCGGTGAAAATATTGGCCCCATGATAATTGGTCCCCCAGGTCAAATGGTCTTTCACCAATCCAACCGAACCCCACCTCCACGAAAAGGTAACGCCACCCCGCATTTCGCTGTAATCTCCGCCACCACCCGTAGTGATTTTATAAGCCCCACCCGGCCGCAGGGTAAAAAAATCGGCTTCTGAAATTCGCTTGCTTTCGCTATTGTCACGCAAACTCGCATAAAATCCCCAATGTTTGCCAATGTATCCGAAAGCTTCCCCACCACCCCACCGATGGTAAATTGAGCCGTTTTCATTGAAAAAATAATTGATCCCCCAAATCGGCTTTACTGAAAGGGTAAAAAGCTTGTCTTTATAAAACAATCCGAGTGGGTTGACGGCAGTCGCCAGGTTTTTATTTTTTCCGAAAAGATCAAATTTAGGATTATAGTCAGGAACTGAATCTACTTCCAGCTTGTATTCCAACAAGTAAAAGCCGATTTCCTTTTTTTGCCGTTTATTCAATTTTTGCTCATCCGAGGCAGCTTGCGCTAATTTCCCGGCGATGAACGATCTGCTGTAAGGTTTGATTGCAGAATTGATTTCGATAATCCCCTGGTTTGCCAATTCATCAACAAATTCATAAATATTTTTATTTGATATGTGCTGGTAAACATCTTGTGCTAAAAGAGAAAAATTAATCGTTATGATAAAGATGAGTATAAATGGGTATTTTTTATTTTGCATTGTGCTGTTATTAATAATCCTTAGCAAATATCTAAAAAATTGAGTAATTGGTAAAAGGGGGGTAAATGTTTTCTATTGAAAGATAAATTACAAACGAACGCCCCTGAATCTCCTAAAGGGGAGCCTCCGCTTTATTCAAATTTCCTTATTCATTTAAAATAACAATTTATTTGCTCCTTGCCCTTCTGAACACAATATTATAAAAGGCCATAAAAAAATAACGGAAATCAGTCCACAATGGATTTTTGGAGTAAGCATCGAGGTATCGTATTTCGGAATCCATGATCTCTTCCAGGGTATTGGGCATATCGGCATAATAGGGAGGGACCAGCCCGGGTTTGTATTTGATCCGTTTTTGTTTCAGTTCTTCAGTATATAAATTAAAATAATGCTTGCTTAAGGGCCGAACCCCGACAATTTTCATATCGCCTCTAAAAATATTGAAGATCATCGGAAGTTCATCCAGCCAAAATTTACGCATGAAATGCCCTGCAGCCGTCACCCTGAAATCATTTTTGAACTTCCCGCCATTCTGCAAATTGTTTTTCAGGTAAATATATTCCTGAAGGTATTCGGAATAGGCATGCATCGTTCTCATTTTATATACCCCGATCAATTTGCCGTTTTTACCGTAACGCATCAAGCGCACAAAAGGGCCATAGGTGGGATTCTCATCAAAAAGGGGTTCTTTTACTTTTCTGACCACAAAATAAAACATCCCGTCGATGAATTTCTCATCGATACACTCAAAACCGCATGAATAAAGCCGGCCCAAAGTTTCGGCCCGACTCAGGACCCGGTTGCGTCCGAGGGTGATATAAAAATATATTTTCTTAAAAACAGGCAATTTGGGAAATACCCTGGTGAAAACAAAATCGAAAAAATAATAGATATAGTTGACAACCGGAGGATATTTCTTTAGGATTCTTTGCTTCCTCAGGACATAAGTTTCGGCATTATCGATAAATACGCCACCATAAGGTAACCTGCTGTTGACCGATTCGAAAAATTTGTTGATCCTGCGGATATCGTTTATTTTATGAAGATTTACCAAACTTCGGAAACGGTTGACCGGTAACTGATCGATGTTGAATTTGGTGGTTGTTGACAACACCAGGTTGTCTGGATTTCCAACATCTACAAACCGGGAAACATAATCGTAAACATTCGTGCTGCTTTCATTGATGATGATCGTTTTGATCTGCTCCCGGGTTTCAACATACCTGGCCTCCGCTTCCTTTTCCACCACAAAAGACCTGTCGGCCGGGTAATAGCGCGGCTTTTTGACCAGCGACTCATCAAACTCCGGTACCAATACGGGCTTTTTATACGAAAAATAAACATACGCCAGGATAACTTCAATAACGGTTGCCAGTAAAATGGTTCCGAAAACGATCAACCGGGAATAATTGAATGCGCCGAAAGAGTATATCAATGTGGTAATAATGGCCAGGATAGTAAGGTTGGTGATGAGGATGGGAATGATCACATGTTTGGGTTTGCGGGCTTTATGGATATCGTACTTGGCAATGATCACCGAAACCGAAAGCCAGACCATACTAAAAAACAGGAAAGGATTGAAATAGGTTGGCAGGTAAATCCTTTTGGAGGCGGGCTTGAACCATATAAAAACCATAAAGGAACCGAAAATGATCAGGAAATCAAGAAGGATAAATATAATTTTTCTCCTGATAATTTTTCTATTATCTGAATTGACATTCTTCATGTGATTCAGAAAAGAATAATTAAATTAGAATTATGTGACATAATAAATAAAAATCTATTCTGTATCCTGTTAGTCTTTAAAAGCCTCATGGTCACTCAAATCTTTAACAACTTTTGCAGGGACTCCTGCTACAAGACACCTGGGGGGAACATCTTTTGTGACAACCGATCCCGTTGCAATAACCGCTTCATCACCAATTGTAACCCCTGGTGCAATTATCACATTCGGCATAATCCAAACACCTTTACCAATCTTCGTAGGCAAGACCTGTCGTGGATAGATTTTTTTCAACCGCGTATTTGAAGGTATATTGGCATGAGCAGTAATTACAGTCCTATCTCCAATAGAAGTATCGTCTCCAATTGAAATCTGATCAATAAAAACTCTGTCAAATAGCACTTCATGTCCAATATAAACGCCCTTACCAATTTTTACGCCCCGCCATCTATGAATGACTGTACGCCAACTTTTGATAAAACAAAAAAATGCAACTTTATCCAAAAAAAACCTCCATACAAAAAGCAATGCATATTTCAATTTTCCAAGCGGACCCTTTAGTCCATAAAACTCTAATACTTCATTTGCCGGCATGTTATTATGATTTTAAGTTTATAAACTCATTATAATATTCAGTACAGGTAACAAATTTAAAATTCTTTTTATAAAAAAATTCAATTTCCCTTTCAAATATTGGAATTGCCCCGGAGCCAAGGTTTTTTAACTTTAGCTTGTGTCTGATTATATCCCCCAGTATATATGATACAAAATTTTGTGACCTTCTTTCCACCTTTTTTATTTCCATTTCTTCATTGATAAATTCATTGGGATGGGTCAAAAATACAATTGGTTTTTTATTAATCAATGTTTCAGAATACAATACTCTTCCTGTAAACCGTGTAATTAATGGGAAAATTCTTAAAGTTGTCCCAATATATGGAAACAGTAAAGCGCTTATTGGGATTTCCAAAATTTCACTATTGCCTTTTTTCCAAAGATTATTATGATTTGTAAAATAAGGCAATCTGGGTGCCGTTAGCCAATTTAATTTTTGCTTTGATCCGAAAGATAAGAACATATCAAATCGCTGAGAAGCAACGGAACTATCGATTACAAATCCTGTTTTTGCAAGCGCTCTTGGAGTGTCTTTATTTACTCTAGCTGCCGGAGCTCTAAAACTTTGAACTTTTGTACCGGAAATATCTTCAAGTATTTTTTTGGATTTTAACAAATGCTCCACCTGTTCTTCATATGTTAAAACATCAAATGCCAGGTCTGGTTTATGTGAATATCCATGCGATCCTACTTCATGACCAAAAGGAATTATCATCCTAACAACTTCAGGAAACTTTTCAGCAATATACCCGGTAAAGAAAAATGTTGCCCTGATGTTAAACCTCTCATATAACTCAAGTAAAGCGGGCATTCCTTCCTTTAGTACTTTTTCTCCGGTTTTATCACATAATCTATGGTTAACAATAGATGTAGTCTCAACATCATTTGTAAGCAAACAAAAGTTGGTTTTCATCGCCTAAGTTATGCTATGATTTTTATGAATTAACTTTTTGTAATATTTTTTAGTAATGTTTTTCGCATGTTGAAGAAAAAATCGATACCACCATAAAAATAAGTTATCATTCCAACGAGCAGCATGTGCATTGATAAGTACTGGCTTGGATGGATTCATTTCTTTAAAGTAATTAATTAAATCAAAGGTAGATCTTGCATCAACCTGATACGGTGAATTCACTGAATCCCTGATGCTCACTTTATATCCATCCCAACGACTTCCCGTATCTGTGATGTATATTACCTCATTGTAATTAATACTCAAATAGGGTTCACCAATTAATCCAAAATCTTCAAGTTTATATTTTTCCCAAAGCCGTCTACTATCCCATTTTGATAAGGGTCTGCCATGCATAGCAACTGTTTGAACAGGATATATTGCTTTTAATTTATCAAGATTTCTTTTAAACGTAACTATTGCCTTTTTAAAATTTCCTTTCGCTTCTGCGAGATCTTCATAATGATACCCAATTTCATGTCCTAAATCCTTGATTTTTTTTATAATCTCAATATTAAAGGTCCAGGGTATCCTGAAATAATAAGTAGATTTAATCCCAAACCGGTTTTCAATTGAAGCCATTTTAAGATCGTTCAAAGGCCAAATATCTGAATCATGTCTTAATATAATAACCTTTTTTTTTGGCTTTAATAAAAAATCCTCTAAAGTTTGAAATTCGTAATCGAGATTTCTTAAAGTACTAAGTAATAAAGTATATGTTTTGAATGTAAAGTCTCTTGCCATAATTTAAATATTGACCTCCAATAAAATTAGATTAATCCTAGTTATCAAACCTTGAACACGGATTCCCGTGCATACAAATTGTTTTCACCGGATAATGCTCCCTCAACTTTTCCAAATTCTCCTCAAAAATCCGAATTGCTTCTTCAATAATATCGTCCTCTTTCAACTTCGAACTTCGAACCTCAAACTTCGAACTTGCCAAGTCCATATCCTCATAATGATACCCGATCTCGTGCCCCAGTTCTGCGATCTTCAGGATCACCTCCCGATCATAGCTCTGCGGCACCATCCTGAAATAACAGGTCCCTTTTATTCCCAAACCCTGCTGAATTTCAGCAAAGTGAAGGGAATTCAGTTTTTTGGCATCCACGTCATGACGTAGCAGGATCACCTTTTTCCCAGACTTTTCCAGAAATTCCGAGAAGGTTTGAAAATCGTAACCCGCCTTCAGCAGGGCATCAAGGAGTTTTCTGTATGTGGTTATTGTAAAGTCCATAATTAGTTTAGTATCGTCTCCGGCCCCCTCACCCTTTTTATCGCCTGCTGTGCTTCGCTAAAGATTCGCGACAGCGAAGAAGGGGAAGTCCTATAATGTTCAATAGTTTACAAATTTGGAATCTGAATCCAAAATTGTAAAAAAATATGTATTAAACGAATTTAGCAAATGTTTTTAATTGAAAGCACAGGGTCATGCTGAGGTGCGATTGAAATATCGCGAAATAAGCTTAGAAGTATGTACGCATAATTTCAAATAACTCCGTAAAATAAATGTCACTGTACTGAGGAATAAGTCTTTCTTATTTCGTGAACCGGTCATCCGAAATTTTCGCTTTTTTGGTTTACAAAACCAGAATCTTTGATTTGATTTCTGTTATGCAGCAAAAATAATGCATTATGGAAACGAAAAAATGTTTCCCCTGCCTCTTCATTTTTCGTATTCTCCCTAATTGTTTGCCGCCAAAATTATTATTTGCAATTTCGTTCACAAAATATTATTATTCTATTCAACCTGATCCCGATCGCAGCGCCTCAAAAAAAGCCCGGCTCATACGATCATCGTAATGCTGGCCGGTATGAACGAGGAGGTGTTTGATAAGTTCTGAGTTTTGAGTTTTGAGTTCTGAGTTATAGGTTTCGATTGCCTTTATAAATGGGGCGATTTTCATAAAATTGGGGCGGGCACCGACGAGGGAAACAATTTTCATGAATGAAGTCAATTTAAAAACACTGGTTTTCAGAATGGGTTATCATTGTTAACATCCTATAAAATATCAATAAGGAAGTCTGGTAAACTGTAATAAGGAACGAAATGAACCAGGGTGCTATTGATCAATTTTGTATCGCTCAACGAAAGGTTCACGACCAATGCCTTAGCCGGTGAATATTTTTCAATAAAATTTCTAAGCGACCGTGCAAGACTAGTTGATTGCAAAGAACTGTATTTAACTTCAACAGGAATTACCTGCTGCTGCAAATCAATTATAAAATCCACTTCTGCCTGATCTGTTGTTCTCCAGAATTTAATTTGTGCATGGATTTCCTGAAGAATACTTTTCAGGGTATTGAAAATAAAATTCTGAAAAACAAATCCGCGGGAAAGGGTACTTATATTTCCGAACTCATTGGTGATAAAGTTTCTGAATCCCTGATCGTTAAAATAAATCACCGGTGATTTTGTAATTTCCTTCCGTTGGTTTTTAAAGAATGGCCGTACTTCATGTATGGAGAATGTATTTTCGCCGATCCAAAGGTACTTTTTGATTGTTGGTACGGAAACACCGGTATCAACTGACAGTTTTGCAAGATTAAGAAGGCTGCCGGGATTGGCTGCCAGAATGGAAAGCATCCGTTTAAAAATTTCCGGTCTGTCAATCTTTAACAGGTAGGCAATATCTTTGCTTACATAACTATTATAAATTTCATTTATGATTGCTGTTTTTTCAGAGAGAGAAGGTTCAGTAACCACCCGTGGGTAACCACCAAAATTCAAATACTCCTCCAGCATCAACCCTGTCTTTTCCTTTTCAAGGGCAAAGAAAGCATTGATATCCCTTTCATACCTGTAATCTGTTTTAAAGTTAGCAAATTCGAAAAATGAAACCGGTTGCAATTCAAAAACCCTTTTTCTGCCTGCCAGCGATTCATGGATACCCGCTTTAATATCCATACTACCTGATCCGGTAACGATGAATTTCAAAGGAAGGCCAAGATCATATATTCCTTTGAGGAAAATACCCGCATTTACTTTGCGCTGAATTTCGTCAATAAAAACATAACCATGATCATTACCAAATTCAAGTTGCAATTTTTGTATTAAAGTCTCTTGACGAGAAAAATAATGAAAATCCGGTTCAAAATCGAGATTCAGGTAAATGGTTTTACTGCCATTCTTTATTAGTGTTTGTTCCAGTTCACGAATGATTGTGGTTTTTCCGACCTGGCGGGCACCGGCAATCACCGTTATTTCTTTAACTTTGAGATGACGGGTAACTCCATCCAAAAGTGTTCTTTTTATTTCCATAACAACAACCCGATATTTATTGAAGCAAAGTTAGCGAATTATCGGGTTAAAACAATATTATGTATTTTTAGTGAGAAGAAACCACTATAAATAATTAACCGGTTCTTCCTATTTTCAATTGGTCATTTTGTTTTAATTTCTCTTATGCAGCAAATATAAAGCATTATGGAAACAAATTACAATTTTCCTGTTGCAATACCTGTTCAAACGCGAATCATGGTGTTGCTACCTGTTCGGCATAAGTTCCCGAACCAATCCCCAGGTTGATATCCGCATCCGGAATGCCCAGCGCCTTAAAAAAAGCCCGGCTCATACGATCATCGCAATGTTGGCTGGTATGAACGAGGAGGTTTTCAATTAATTCTGGGTTTGTGTCCCGATAGCTATAGGGTTCCTCTCAATGACGGTAACCAAAACGCCACCGCTCCCATCAGCACCCCCAACCCATTCGCCAGCAGGTCATTAATATTAAAGGACCGGTAAGGCAAAAAGTATTGCACCGCCTCATTAGCCATCCCGAATACCAGCCCGGCAAGTATTAGCAGCATGACCTGCTTAACATTTGTTTTAAAATCTGCCCCTGTCATCCGCTGCAACAAAAACATCCACGGAATATAAATTGCAAAATGGATCAGGTAATCCATTCGAATATGCACAACATAGGTATGGTTGATGGAATTACTGTTGGTATTGATGGGTAAAACAGCAAGTAAAATCAACAAAATTGTATAAATATAAAAAAATTTTGAAAAATTTTTAACTCCCATTATTATATTGTTTGTTTTCAATGAAACGATTACAATATTAAATTTGAATCAACAATTTTATTATAATTAGTTAATTTAATTTTTTCATTTTTTAAACATAGATATATAATCTCTTCAGGATTAATACCGTATTTTTTTATATCAGATTGAAGTAGATCGTTTGCAAAATCATCAGGTATCACATCAAATCCAATCTTTCTAAATCTTTCGTAATAATCTAAACCACAAATTCTTCTATGGTCAGGGTGCCCATAGTATTTGCGCCTTTCGTTGTCTGATGTAACATCTATTCTTTCATAAGTAGTTTCATATGTTTTAGTTATAGGGACCAAATGTATTGACCAGCCCGTTCTTTTTT
This sequence comes from Bacteroidales bacterium, assembly GCA_016933115.1. Lineage (GTDB taxonomy): Bacteria > Bacteroidota > Bacteroidia > Bacteroidales > JAADJA01 > JAADJA01. The sequence continues at coordinate 23,510 of JAFGBL010000199.1, forward strand.
GTACACGATATAACTCTTTTATCGCCTTTAAATCATCTTCAATATGTTCCAAAACATGTATAGAAAGAACAACATCAAAAGAGTCATCTTCAAATGGTATATTTGTCATATCAATTTTATATTTTGCACGCGGTGATCCTATGTCTGCAGCGATATAATCTAAATTTTTCATTTTTTTAAACTTTCTGTACAGCCCATTTTCCGGAGCAAAATGAAGTACTTTTAATTTTTTTTTAAAGTAATTAGTTTTTCTTTCCAAATACAAAATTAAAAGTCTATGACGTGCGCTTGAACCGCATCGGGGGCATTGTCCATAAATCCAATCTGGATAAAATTTTTTAAAACTATTATTGCAACACGGACAATAAACTTCATTACCAATATATTTTATAGCTCTAAAGAAAAGAAATACCTCTAATGCCTTAAGATAGACTCCCTTTGGCAATAAGTTTTTTAGTTTAGCATATATTTTATTTTTCTTATTTTTCAACTTAACTTTTTAAAATATATCACTACTTAAATTTCTTAAATATGTCAGGTTCCTTTTTTAAAGTATGGCAACTATTTGGAAATTTTTCAATGAACCAAACTAAAAATGCAGTTACATCAATTTTATCTGCAATCATTCTATCCTTTTTTAACTTCCATTCTTCCTTGACATCATTAATTTTTATCAACTCAAGAGCTTTTTCAATAGACAATTCTTGATCTTCTTTTGATTCGGAGTAATTAAAAACTAATCCATATTTTTCTTCCAATTCATTAGTATAAAGTCTACCATTATCATCAAGATAAATAGCTGGAACACCAAGTACAGCAGCTTCTGCAGCCATGGTTGCACTTTCTCCATATAATAATGAAGAAAAAGCAATAGCATCATGAATTTTGTCAGGATCAATACTCAATCTATATGGTTCAAGTTCCTTAGATAATTGTTTTTCAGATGAAATAAATACCCTACCAAAATTAGACAACTTTTTGGTTAGAATAATTTTGGTTGAATCTGATATTCCCTGATGACCAATATCATGAGTTGCATTCCAAGATACAAATCTTAAAATAAAGAATGGTTTATTTCCTGAAATGCCTAATTCACTTAAAATTGACCTATTTGGTTGAAAATAATTGGGGTGTAAATATGCAAGTTCATGATAGCCTGGATATTTAATGTTGTTTTTTCCTAAATAAGGATGAAAATAAGTTGAGGTTAGAATAACTTTCGTGAATGGTTTGTATAATTTTATCTGTTCAAAATTAAAAGTATCTTCAAAACTTATATGCGGTTTTTTTAATATCCAGCCACAAAATGCCGCATACATAGATCCATGACTTAAAAAAAAATTAGGCTTAAATTTAAATGATATATATAGTATTTTTAGAATAAATTCTAATAAACCAAATACTTTAAGCACATTGGTTCTATAATGTTTACCAAGACACTTAAAATGGAAATTATATTTATTTAGAAGAAAAATAATAAATTCTTTATCCCTGCAAGTAAATAATACTGAATGTCCTTTACCAATCATCAGCTTAGCAAAATTTTTAAATAAATGAACATGCGCAGGGTGTCCAATATCAATTAAAATTTTCATTATTACTAATTAACGTATTAAATTTCCAGCAAACCGAATACCCAATTTGCCAACAGCAAATAAAAAGTTATTATTAATTCTAATATATCGACCGTTCTGAACCAATTCCCCTCCAAACTTCGATTTAAATTCCCTAACGCCATAATCGCTTTCGGGGCTACCAGCGCCTAAAAAGTCGAATGATTCAATATTATTCTTTATAGCATAATCAATGGGCGCCCAGGTGGCTACCACACTGGGATATATATCTTTCGATTCTCCATCCAATCCGGCAATATACAGCTCATAAATGGTTCGCGATCTAAAAATCGGACACATAATTCCCCCCACAATTTTGTCTTCGGATTTGATTAGCAGTATTTTACCAAAATCCCCAAATTGTGACCATTCAAAGAATCGATTGAAAAAATCCCAGCCGGGTATAGGTTTTTTAACTTTTTCATGATACAGCTTTTGCAATATTTCATAAAAGGATTTAACCTGATCCAGGTTTTCCGGTTCAATAATTTGGGCATTGTTTTTCAGGCTTTTATTGACCTGCCTGATCTTGCTTTTGCTTATTTTCGTCCTCAACACCTTTTCATCCCTTGTATCTACAATATAATTCAGGTGTTCTTTATAATTAAATCCCTGTGATTCAAATATTTCCTTATATTGAGAGGTGTCAAATAAATTTCTGAATTCGGTGTAAATGGCCTTTTTCCCAAATCTTTGCCTGATGTTTTCAAGCATCAATCCTACAATTTCTTCTTTGCCCGATAAACTCTCATCAATCAAAGGCCCACCGATAATGATGATTCTGCTTGAAAAAAACCCTGTGACCTTATTACCGGATTTTTGCCAGGTGCCCGTCACAAATCCCACCGGTTTGTTCTTCTCATCATAAACCCCAACCATAAAAGGATTGATTTTTTTTAATCCTTTGTAAAATTCAAGCATCCTGGGCATTTGGAAAAAATTGCCTAAGGGATGATCTTCAACAAATTTTACCCAAACCAATGCATCTTCCTTTGTTAATTCCGTTACTACTTTATATTTCATATTTTTGGTTTTGATGAAGTACCTGATTGTAAATATCAATCAATTTTTTTGCAATTATATTATCATCTAAATATGCAATATTCTGCCTTCCGTTTGTTCTTTTACCAAACGCCAGTGCTTTTTCCAGCTTATCTGCAATATCCAGGGCATCAAAATCCGTAATATAACAACCTTGCGTTTTTTCAATTATATCACTGACATCTCCAACATCTGTTGAAACAATGGGCAGGTTGCAAGCCATAGCCTCTTTGATAACATTGGGGGAGCCCTCCCATAATGATGTCAAAAGTAATACATCCGAAGCGTTTAAATAATAGGGCACCAGGTCATGCTCAATATCATATACAATATGAAGCTCAACATTTTCATTATTCAATTTATTCAATAGATTTATTGATTCTTGTGCCAATTTAAAATTTTTTTCATACCGATTCGGATTGGCCAAAAAAAGGATGTTCTTCTTTAGAGATTCGAATCCTGTTTTGTCTTGGGCAATTATTTTATCAATTATTCTCATATTGTTTAGGTCTATCCCATTGGGCACAACATGAGCATGGTTTATCCCGATAGATCTTTTCATTCTGGTGGACTTCACAATTGTTGCTTTCCACCGGTATCTAGAGAAAAAAAGAATAATCTTTTTTAAAAATCCTTTTACCTGTATATCGCTGCCCATTAAAGAGCAAACAACCGGGAGTGATGTAGAAAGAGTAGCGACGATAGCCGACAAAGAATAATGAGCATGGATTAAATCAACTTTGTTTAATTTCAAATATTTTCTAAGTAAAAAAATGTTTTTTAAATATCCTGTAAATCCTTTACCTTTTATAGTAAAGTAACTTACTTGTAAGCCCA
>JAFGBL010000200.1 GCA_016933115.1 Bacteroidales bacterium
AATATTGAAAATTTTTTGACCTGAAATGATAAAAAAACAGTTCAAAAATGAAAATTAGACTTGAGGGTGCTATTTTGCAAAGGTCTCGTTACATTATTGGCTATATGAATCGTATGGATATCGACTTCCCTTGATCTCATGCCCAGTGCAGTAAAAGGATAACCGGGCAGGAAGGCAACAAATCCGATAATCAAAGTTTTCAACAGAATTATCCCGGATTAAGCATTAGAAGTTTGACGCACTTATGCTTATTGGCTGAGCTTGCGTGGTGGCATCCAGGTTACTCCCCCATCCCGCCAACGGCGGAATGAAAGTGGACTTAGGCTAATTCCGCATTCTCCAATACGTTATTTGGAATTATTCCAACAGTAATGATGATCACCAAAAACAAAGGAGGGCTGCCCCAAAAGAGCAACCCTCGCCTTTCACCATCTTAATCGAATATTTTATGCACCCAGCATAAGCCTTCTGAATCCGGTGACCTTCAGTTCAGGGTCAATAGATTTGAGGTACTGGGCAACCGTAATTTTTGTATCTCTTACAAAATCCTGGTTGAGTAAAGTACTTTCCTTGAAAAATTTATTCAACTTGCCGGCAGCAATTTTCTCAACCATATTTTCAGGTTTCCCTTCCTGCCTGGCTTGATCCATGCCAATTTCCATTTCCTTGTCGATCACTTCCTGGGGAACATCATCCTTATCCACTGCAACCGGGTTCATAGCTGCAACCTGCATGGCCAGTTGATGACCTGCTTCGTCTGCACCGTTGTTCTTGTTTAACCCGAGGATGGTTGCCAATTTGTTACCCATGTGGTTGTAAGCAAAAACACGTTCGGCTTTGATAAACTCATAACCGGCCAGTTCCATTTTTTCACCGGTTTTTCCGACCAGTCCCGTAAGGGTTTCCTCTACGGTGCGATCGTTCACTTTCAGGCTATTGAGCGCTTCAGTCGAAGCCGGTTTTTTTACCAGGATCAAATCCATGACCTGGTTGGCAAAGTTGACGAATTCCTCATTCTTTGCCACAAAATCGGTTTCACAACTGATTTTAACAACAGCTGCAAATGTCTTATCATCCGAACTTTTCGCCAGTACTATGCCTTCATTGGCCTCTTTATCAGCACGCTTGCTTGCTACTTTCTGTCCTTTTTTACGCAGGATATCGATTGCCTTGTCGTAATCGCCCTCAGCCTCAACCAATGCTACTTTACAATCCATCATACCTGCTCCGGTCATTTTCCTAAGCCTGTTTACTTCTGCTGCTGTTATATTTGCCATTTTCTTAAAATTGGAATATTATAATTAAAATTAATTTTTCAAAGGCCTTTTGGAAGGTTTGGTGATCGTTTTCCTCGGTCTTTTTTCAATCACCCTATCATCTTCATTCTTCACACGGCCCACTTTAGCATCTTTCACTTTTTTCGCTTTTTTCATGCTGTCTTCATCCTCCTCCTCGTCAGCCAGTTCAAGGCTTTCAGCTTTAACCCTGATTCCTTCTTCCACTTCGTCTCTTTCTTCCTGGGCCTTTTTATCCTTATCAACCTTGCGTTCAACCAACCCTTCTTCAATGGCTTTGACCATTGCTCCGACCACCAGGTCGATCGACTTTGAAGCGTCATCATTTGCAGGGATCGGGAAATCCACTTTGGTGGGATCCGAATTGGTATCTACAATTGCAAATGTGGGGATATTTAATTTTTTTGCCTCTGCCACTGCGATGTGTTCCTTGTGAATATCCACCACAAAAATTGCAGAAGGCAGCCTGTTCAGGTCGGAGATACTACCCAGTTGTTTCTCCAGTTTAGCCCGTTCACGCTGAATTTGGAGGCGTTCCCTTTTTGACAGGTTCTCGTACGAATTGGTGATCATCATCTTATCGATGGAGGCCATTTTCCGAACCGCTTTTCGTATGGTGGCAAAATTGGTGAGCATACCGCCCGGCCAACGCTCAGTGACGTAAGGCATATTTACCCGTTTGACGTGGCTGGCAACAATGTCTTTTGCCTGCTTTTTGGTAGCAACAAACAATATTTTCTTACCCGATTTGGCAATCTGTTTCATAGCTGCTGCCGCCTCTTCCAGTTTTGCTGCTGTTTTGTAAAGGTCGATAATGTGGATACCGTTGCGCTCCATAAAAATATAGGGAGCCATGTTGGGGTTCCATTTTCTTTTGAGGTGGCCAAAATGCACACCTGCTTCTAATAATTCATTGAAATTTGTTCGTGCCATAATTTTAATGTTTACCTTCTGTTAATAAAGCAATTGCCAAGTAGTCCTAAAATTCAGGAGTCTCAGCAATTTAGATACTAAACATCTCTTCTTAACATTGATTGATTAACGTTTACTGAACTGGAATTTTTTACGGGCTTTCTTTTGTCCGTATTTTTTACGCTCCACCATACGCGGATCCCTGCGAAGCAATCCTTTGGCTTTGAGCGGGGGCCTGTTTTCGGGATTCAGCTCGACCAGCGCCTTTGATATGGCCAGCCTCAATGCTTCGGCCTGTCCTTTGATACCTCCTCCGTCGAGATTTGCATGAATATCAAATTTACCCACGTTTTCAGTTATTTCGAGGGGTTGATTGACAATATACTGTAAAGTTGCCAGGGGAAAATAGTCGTTCAGTTCCCTTTTGTTTATGGTGATCTTACCTTTGCCGTCAGACATATAGATGCGGGCAATAGCTGTTTTTCTCCTTCCGTTGGTGTTGATGACGTCCATATGATTTATTTAATTTTACTCAGGTCGATTTTTTTAGGTGTTTGTGCTTCATGCGGATGTTCAGAACCTGCATATACTTTCAGGTTCCTGAAAAGATCGCTTCCCAGCCTGTTCTTGGGCAACATGCCTTTGATGGCAATTTCGATGATCTGAACCGGGTTTTTTGCAAGTAATTCCTGCGGTGTGCGTACCCGCTGACCGCCCGGATAACCGGTATGCCTGACGTACTGCTTATCGGTCCACTTTTTACCGGTAAGCCTGATCTTCTCTGCATTGATCACGATCACATTGTCTCCGCAATCCACATGCGGGGTGAAATTCGTTTTGTACTTTCCCCTCAGAAATTTGGCTGCAATGGAGGAAAGCCGGCCAAGTACTTCATTTTCGGCATCGATCAGAATCCATTCCTTGTTGACGGTTTCCTTGTTTGCACTAACTGTTTTATAGCTTAAAGTATTCATTAATTTCCTGATTTCTTGATTTATATAATCTCCCTTCGAAAATCGGGCTGCAAAAGTAGAATTAATTTTTTTATTTAACAAGTTTGTCAACAAGATTTTGTTGATATTTTTCCCGTCTCGCCGATTTGTTATAATTTTACAGATATTACAGGCCTTACAGGCTGATAACGGCTATATTATGCAGAACAATCTGGTCAAAACATTTGCCTGGCTTTTTGTTTTTTCCGTTGCCATGGGATTTATGGAAAGCGCGGTGGTGGTTTACTTAAGGAAAATCTATTACCCGGGCGGGTTCGATTTTCCTTTGGCTCCCATCGATTTCAATATTGCCATCACCGAAATATTGCGTGAAGCAGCAACCCTGATCATGCTCATTTCAGCCGGTATTATTGCCGGCCGGACCAAAACCGAAAAGTTCGGATTTTTTGTCTTTTGCTTTGGCATTTGGGATATCTTTTATTATGTCTTCCTCAAATTGTTGATCGGCTGGCCCGTATCGCTCCTGACCTGGGACATCCTGTTCCTGATCCCGACCACCTGGGTAGGGCCTGTGCTTGGGCCCATCATCAACTCCCTCACCATGATCATGCTTGCCGTATTGATATCCCGGTTTACAAATTCCGGTTATCAAGCTAAGTTCGAACGAATGGAATGGTTATTACTGGTATCGGGGTCACTGGTTATCATTTCCTCCTACATCGAAGACTACCTGCAATACATACTTCAACATTACAATTTCGGGCAACTCTTCCATTTTTCTGAAAACGAGAAACTGCTCGACTATGCCGTACATTATATCCCGGTGAGTTTTAGCTGGTGGTTGTTTGTATTGGGGGAGGCGGTGTTATTTGTTGCCATTGCCAGATTTTATTTCAGGAATAAAAAAGCCCGAGGGACAAAACCAAATGTTTAAATCCCCGGTTTGCTTAAAAATATCTCCCAATGATTGGACGAAAAGGATATTTGGTTTATATTGGAACATCCAAAAAACGAGAGGTGAAAACAATTGCCTAAACGGATTTCAGAAATTGAGATATGCTTCCGACCGGTTCGCATTTTCCAGCCTTGCCTGTGCGCAGGCGAGACCCGGAACTCAGTGATCCCCTTTCCCACATTTCAAATACCGGCAAATTCGTGAATGTGGGGCTCCTTTCATTCATTTTGTGCATTTTAAGCATCCACAAATACCCAAATGCCGGTCAGTATTCGTATCACTAGTTCATATTGATTTATGCAACTTGATCCCACAATAAAAATTTCGTATTGATTAACAGCATATTAAACCCTTTAAATTCCAAATTTGGGTCATGCGGTATTATTTTTTTAATGAAAATTTGATTTTTTCTTTTGGCTTGAACCAGAAGAACAAAAGTTCAAGACTGAAAATTCTTTCCGCGTAAAAGCTACGGCAACAAACCCCTACCGCGATCCTAGCCGGCAAAGCATGCTTAGGATAGCGGTTTTTAGTCTTATAAATTCCTGTGCCTTGCCTTCGGGATCGCTGAACAGGCCTTCCCACACGGTTCATTGCCTTGTTTTACACGAAAAAAATTTAAGGTCGAAGGAGAACCGCCATGGTCGGTAGATTTAATCTTAAGGAACGAGAGGTTGTTGTTTTAGTGAAATGCCCGTTGATTTCCCGCGGGTG
>JAFGBL010000027.1 GCA_016933115.1 Bacteroidales bacterium
CTCTTCATACTCCCTAGGCCGGTCTTCCTTATATTCCTCAAAAGGAACCGTACCTGTAAATATTACAGTATCCATAGGAAATGCGTCGGGACGCAAATGTGTATTGAAAAAGTGGATGGTGAAAATAAATCCGACAGCCAGCAGTGCTTCATCACTGTGAATGATCATTGCAACATTGATCAGCCAGCCGGGCATTACTTTTGTAAAATACTCAGGGAACCACAAAATCAATCCTGAAAACCCGATAACGGCTACTCCCCAGAATACGGCGAAATAATCAAATTTTTCCCAGTATGTCCATCGGCCGTAATTGGGACGTGGGCCAAAACCCAGGAACCATTTCAAGGTGCCCCAAAAATCCTTCAAATCCTGTTTGTTAAACATCAGGGAATTTTTACCAAAAATAAAATCTCCAATGGAGATATGCCTCTTGATCTTCATACGGATCAGAGATGCCACATGAAAGACAAAGTACCCAAAAGTGATCACAGCTGCAAATCGATGAATATTACCTGCCACATGAACTCCTCCCAATACTTTTGAAAGCCAGCTTGCCCAGGGCATTCCTGCAAATTTCAACATCATTCCCGTTAGGGCCAGCATGATAAAACTTAATATGACAAAAATATGAGTCGCACGCTGGCTGGGTGTAAATCTTCGGATGTAGTATTTGCTGCCCGGAGTTGCCCTGTGTTTTTTTCTTTTCTTAAGGCCCTGGATGGAACGGGGCAGCCATAAGAGCAAGTGAATCCCGAAAAATCCAAATACTCCGATCAACAAGGATGTCATACCCCAAAATGTATAGTACAGCGCCGGGTATCTCGATTTATTGTGGTGTGTGGCATGTGTCAGATATCCGGTAAACCGGGCGTTCGCATCCGGGTGGCATTTTTTACAGGTTTCGACAATGTTGTTTATGCTCACCGAAGATTTGGAATTGTTGGCATTATAAATTTTGTGAGCACCATGGCAATCGGAACACTTGGCAGCTTTCAGATATCCCAGTTGATAGGCTTTCCCATGATAGGTCTCCATATATGTTTCTGCAAGTTCCTGGTGACAATTGCCACATTGAACGGTAACCTCGTTCATGAATTTATCCTGCGTAATATCCGAAATAACATGAGCCGAGTGACAATCGGCACATGTGGGATATTTTTTTGTGCGGTCGGGCTGATTGATTGCATGATCGCTGCCGATATAATCATCGTATATTCCTTTGTGACATGTTGCGCAGGTAGCCGGGATGTTTTTAGGATGAATAGAAGAACGCTCATCCGATTCTTTCAAAATATAATGTGTTGTATGGCAATCGGTACAAATGGCACTGGGCAATAGTCCTTTCTCCGTCAATCCCTTGCCGTGTACGCTGGAGGAATAATCGCGGAATGCGTCTACTTCTTTCAATTCCGTCAATTCAACCGCTTTTCCATCCTTACGGTGGCATTCTCCGCATAAATTAGGTATGTTGGCCCTGTAGGTCGGAGAGGTATCATCATACCTGGTTTTTACCCGGTGTGAACCATGACAGTCGGTACAATAAGGAGCATTTTCTTCTTTGCGAAAATAAGCCTGACCATGTCCGCTGGCATCATAAACATTCGAAACTTCTGCATGGCAATTCGAACAATCGACGGTTCCGGCTGTTTCGCAAGGCCGCTGAAGGTGAGTCGAAACATCCGAATGACACTTGACACAAGTAATGTTTTTATGAACCGAATTGGCAATATCTTCTTTGGTTACTTTTAAAGAGATAACGGAATCGTTGACAGTCTTATGAACATCATCCTTTTCATGGCATTTCAGGCATGCATTGTCGGAAATGGTATTCACGATATTCTGAACATTTACCTTGTGGGGCGGGTGACAGTCTGTACAAGCCGGTATAGCCCCGGGTTCTTTTTCCCATAGTTCCTTTTTGATGATTTTAGTATGAACCTCCTCAATTTCCGCATGGCACTTCATACAGGTATTGGCGATGTTTTTAATTGAGATGGTCGAATTCGGGCTGGTATGCGGCAGTATGAGGTGATTTCCATGACAATCGTTGCAGGTTGCCGAAACGATCAACCCTTTTTTGAATAAACCTTCACCATGAATACTCTGGCTGTAGTTTTCCAGAATATTGTGTTCGGTGATGTTGTAGGTCCTGGCGACCGGAGCTCCTTCCCGGTGGCATTTCCCGCACAAAACCGGGATATTCATCTTATAGGTTCGCGACTTGGGATTGGTAGGAGCCAAAATTTCATGCTTCCCGTGACACTCCTTACAATCCGGGGCGTACAATGCCTTTAACTGCAAGGCTTGTCCATGGATTCCCTTATCAAACTGGATCATTGCTTCATCATGACAATTTCCACAATTAACGGGTGCAAGTATATCTTCATGGGGGAATTCATCAACGGCTGCATCTTCATGGCACATTATACAATCCACATCCTTGTGAACCGAATTGTTTAAAATCCTTTGATCAACAAAAACAGATATGGTTTTACCCTGCCGTTCTGCTGTCAATTCAGTGTCCTCATGACACATTTGACAATCCTCATTGGATTGGCCAGCCAGGTTCACCGAGATCAGTAAAATTGATAAAACTGAAAACAACCAGAGCATTATTTTTGAAAAAATATTATTATTCACTTTTTTTGTTTATAGCTTTCGAAATTAATTAAATATTTAATAAATTACATATCTAGCATTAATTTATAAGCATTCTAAAAAAGAAGAAAACAGGTAGATAAATTCGGAATTATTGAATAATTAAAACAAATTATGCAAATAATTATCAGGTTTTTAACAAATAAATTTTAAAAAATTGAAATGGTTTCGTTCATATTAAAATTTCCAAAACGATCCGAAGGCAGAAATTGAATTATAAAAAAATCTGATTTGTATGGAAAAAAATATTAATATTGTACCAATGTAGACCGATAAATGTGGTATTGTATTTGTTATTCCGAACATATTTAAGCTACATCAAATTTTGAAAATTGTTAATGAAAAAAATTATAACCTTTTAAAACGCAACAGTTATGGTAAATAAAAATTTATTAATCGCGCTCTGCCTGATCTTTTTTACAGGTAGTTTCCTTACAGCCCAGGATTTTGAGTACATCGGAGCTGTAAAATGTAAAATGTGTCACAATAAACCGGCAACCGGAGAGCAGTTTAAGATTTGGTCGGCAGGACCGCATGCAAATGCCATGAAATCTTTAAGTGGAGAACAAGCTATGGCGATTGCAAAAGAAAAAGGAATTGCTGATCCCACCACCGATCCAGGTTGTATTAAATGCCACTCAACCTTTGGCAGGATTGATCAAAGTTTGAACCTTGGTGTAAAAATTGACGAAGGAGTTTCATGCGAAACATGTCACGGTCCTGGCAGTAAATACAAAACAAACACCATTATGAAAGACCGGGCTAAATCAATTGAAAACGGCATGATTGTTCCGGATGAAAAACTCTGTAAGGAATGCCACAATGAGCAAAGCCCAACTTATAAACCTTTCAACTATCAAGAAGCCTTAAAAAAGATTGCACATCCCAATCCGGCAAAATGAGAAAGGCAATGAATTAAAAAAGAGGGAGAAAATTTTCTCCCTCTTTTTTTTCTGCAATTTTTTAACTATAAATCTGATTTAACCCAAATGATGCAATTTCCAATATTTAATTTGCCTAAAGGCCGGCAAGGCAGCGACGCTATCCCACATACTTTCGCCCTAAGCATTTCTGACCTCCTATCTATAAGCATTAATTGGCAGGCAGGAGTGCGTCAAACTTTTGATGTTTATCCGGGTTTAATAGGTTTTCGTCATGTCGGACGGGACACATAAAATGTAATCAGCGAGATTCCAATAATCTTCATTCAAACTGTCAATCGTATCTTGCTCAACAGTGGAGATAGTGAGGATATTCAAACCGGGATTTTCTTGTTTTAAATACCATACAATCCCTTCATAATCATTTGAATGATAGGCACCGTTGTAGTGAAGAAAAGTTTTTCCTTTCGACCAGTATTTAAGAATATTATATGCCATGGTGGCATCTTTAATGGCTTGCGCTTTGGGTAAATTCGGGCTTGCATGAGCTCCCATTCCTTCCATTTCCTGCATCATGGCTTTGTATCCTTTCAATTCCGGGTCATATTTGATCGGAAGCGGGGGCAGGAGTTGTTTGGCCTCGGTACTCAAACTATCCAAACCTTCAAATCCCTTTTTATTAACTATGGATGCATACCTCCTGGGAACATTTGTCGCGATAAATTTGAGGTTATGATCTTTTGCGAAATTTACAAGCGGTTTGTAATCTGTTTTGTAATTGGGCCATATCCTGGCTTCATCCTCAAAATTCTTTTCCTTGATCTGGCGACCCAGGTATTCGTCGAGTAAAAGCTGGTTGTCTGTCTCAAACATCTCAGCTCCCAGGATTAGTTCATTCTTCTTTTCCGCAAATAAATCTTTGGTGATCTGTAACTCCAACCAATGTCCAATGGAGTTGTTGTGCTGTTCGCCGAAAAATACAATGTCCGCTTTAGCAGCATCCTCCAGCAAATTTTTATACTTCACCTTATCGCCCTTGGCGTTGAAAAACCTGTAAGCTTCCTTATCTCCTTTCATCGACATAAGCATCAATGCCATTAATCCTAATCCTATTATTCCTAATTTTTTCATTTTATAACGATTTTACAATGTTAATCCGAACATGTTCATCTATGGGAGTGGCATTCCCATTTTCATCGATCCTGACAAACAGCATCTGGGTGGAACAAACCAACACTTCGCCTTTGTTTTCAAAATCCACCCTTCGGGCTTCAACCCTGATCTTTATAGAGCTTTTGCCGATACTAATGATTTTACCATATATCTTGATGTGTTCCTTTACTTTAACCGGTTCTTTAAATAGTACTTCATCTATTTTCAGGGTGATCATATTGGGTGTGCAACAATTGGTAGATGCAAATGAGCCTCCGGCCTCATCCATCCAGGAAAGCAATGTTCCGCCGAACAGGTTGTCGTTTACACCAATATCACTGGTTTTGCAAATTTTAGTTGAGATCAGCTGCATGGCTCATTTCTTCTTTAGTTCATCAGCATGAAACATCAACGGCAGGATATTGTTTACTCCTTCAATGATGAAAATTTTTCCTGTTTCACCTTTCATAACCAGCCTGAGTTTATTATGAAAACGGTTTTCCGATTCGGCCATAACCTGCCGGCAACTACCACACGGAGTAACGGGCTTGTCGATAATAAAATCTTTGGCTTTGGCAGTGATGGCTATTGTCTTTACGGGAACCTCCGGGAATTTTGAAGATGCATAAAACAAAGCCACACGTTCAGCACACAATCCTGATGGATAGGCTACATTTTCCTGGTTGTTTCCCGAAATAATTTCTCCGTTCTCCAAAAGTACCGCCGCACCTACATGATAAGCCGAATAGGGAGCATAGGCACCGTCAATGGCACTTTCTGCTTTTTGAAGCAAATTCAGGTCCTCAGAACTCAATTCATTATCATCAGAATATTCCCAATAAGAAATGGTTTTTTCGACTTGTTTCATAGCGGTTATTTGTGGAGGCGAATATACGAAATTCTTGATGATTGGATTTACGATTTTCCTACCGGTTTTACGAACAAGAAAAATGCATTGAAAAAAGCAAACAGGGTGACTCCCATCTGTGTTTCGAGGGTATCTTCAACCAACATCGAAACCGAAAGTGTTATTATGAATACAAAATATAAGAAGTCATTATAAAGATGAAGTTTTAAGGGAGGATAATAAACCGAAAATATAAACCAACACAAACCAATTATACCAAAGGTCACAAAAATGGCCAGGTACTGGTTGTGCGCCCGGTGTCTGAACTCGGGTGCCAATATAGAGCCCGATTCCTCATATTGTATCCTGTAAGCATCCGGAATGTCACCGGTTCCCACTCCGAACCAAATATTTTGCCGGATGATTTGTAATGATATCCTCCAGTATTCAAACCGCTGAATGAGCGAATGCCCTCCCGGATTGCCGCCTTTACTGAAAACATAATACTCCCACAATATTTTATAAATACGGCTGTTGATGCTCACTTTTCGAGTGTAATTAACATTTGCAATACCGTTTTCTATTTCATGTATTTCTTTTTCACTGAGTTGGCTCACCCCTCCTGCATCCTTTCGGAGTCCCTTTGAATTCAGGAACCTCCTCAAAGTGTATTTTACTCCCTGACCTTTTTTATCCAGGCTGTCGTAATTCAAATTACTTCTTGAATTCCAGGCTTCCCTTAGCTCGGGTTCGCAAACATATAAACCGATATAACTCCCATTTTCAATGGGTTGACGGATCGTATCGTGCAAATACGGGTTTCCCATTGCTGTTTTGGTTTCAATTGACTTCAGGTCATTCTTATAAGGAGTATAATAAGATCTTGCAACATCGTTCAGATACATCATAGAAAACAGAGGAATCCCAATAAATACCAGTCCCAATGAAAGTTTGTAATATTTATTTTTAAAATTTATCATGCCATAAATCAGCAAAAACAACATATTTGCGATGAGCACAAATATGCCCGTAACCGATTCGATGGCAAATAAAAAAACAACCAGCCACAAAGCCACAAAAACTAACCCTACCGGTATTTTCCAGGAATCCTTGTGAACGAAGAAAATAAAATAAACCAAAAAGAAAATTGCCAGGCAAACATTCAGGCTTAAGCGGATGTGGGAAATAAATGGCGATATATCGCGGATATCTGAAATGTTCCTGGCTAATAATATCCCAAAACTTATAAAGGATGCGACCAAAACTGCACCGATATGCAAAAACAACAATGTGTTGACCTTTTTCATTTCAATCTGTTTGGTACTTGCGAATATAACCGGTAATGCGATGAGTGGCAATTTAATTCGAAGATCCTTTAAGGCATATTGGAAATCGGTAGTATAAATCAGGCCCAGCAAATGCATCAGGTATATGGAGGCAACGATGAGTAAAATTTTATTTGAAAATATATCACGGATTTTTCTTTTAAAATCCATTTCCCATAACCAGTTGCCTAAAAGCGCAAACTGTGCAACACTCAATCCGAACCGGGAAAGAGGCAAACTGATAACCATCAGTACGAGGGCAACAAAATAAATTGAGGCATGGTATTCGGCCTTCAATGAAATGGACATATTTTCAATTCAGGATAAATTGACTGCTTTTTTTAATTTTCCTTGTCCTGCTTAAAAGAACCATCCAATATCGCAAGATAGGTATTTTTTTCATTTAATATTTCAATTGCTTTATCCAGATCCTTATCGCTAGCCAGCGAAGCGATGATTTTGCCTTTCTGGTAATAATACCGCGATACAATTTCCAGTTTCAGGATATCCTTAATTTCTTCTTCATGCCTTTCAATATCCCCTTCCTTGATCTCACGCAATTTGGCAGCAAGCTGTTCATATTCTCCCTGAATATCTTCAAAGTACTCTTCAGCTTCAGCATATTTCTTCAATTTCTCAAGGGTTTCCTCACATTTTGTGGTGTATTCGTAATCTTTATCACTGATATAACCAACAAAATTGTTAAAAATATCCTCTGAAATGGTGAATTGATCCGGAGGAGCTATTTCGGGGTGTTCGCGGGCATATTTATTGGCAAAATCAAAAATCAGGTATTTGGTCAGTAAGGAATAGCTAATGTTACTCAGCTTTTCAGGTTCCACCTGCACATCGGGCTCAATTCCCAAACCATCGTGTACGGACCGTCCATTCTTAGTGTTGAAGGTCATGATAAGCGAATCGGGCACACGTTCTGCAACGCCGTTTTCGTCCTTGTGTGAATAATCGATGGCCTGAATGCACCTTCCACTTGGAATATAATACTTGGCAACCGTGATTTTAGCCTGTGCATTGTATGATAATGGTATCACATTCTGAACCAAACCTTTGCCGAAAGTACGCTGCCCGATGACAATACCACGATCGAGATCCTGGATGGCGCCGGCAACAATTTCAGAAGCAGATGCACTGGAATTATCCACCAGCACAACCAGTGAAATATCTTTATCCACAGCCGGTTCCAGGGTTCTGTAGGTATTGTTTTTATTGGGCAATTTCCCTTTTGTACTTACTATGTTCTGGCCTTTGTCAACGAAAATATTTGAAATATTTACAGCCTCCTGCAACAAACCGCCGCCATTTCCTCTCAAATCGAGGATGATACCATGAAGGTTATTTTTACCTTTTAAATCAAGGAATGCTTCTTTCACCTCTTTGCCTGCATTTTGCGTGAATCCGGTAAGTTTGATATACCCGATACCATCGGCCACCATGGTAAAATACGGGATGTTATCGATTTTAACATTTTCTCTTTCAAGGTCCTTTTCAATGGGATGATCTTCGCTTTCCCTTTCGATGAGGAGTTTTACTTTGGTGCCGGGCTGTCCCTTCAGAATACTACTCACGTCGGATGTTGATTTACCTTTAGCGGAAACACCATCAATCTCAAGTATCTTGTCACCTGCTTTCAAACCTTGTTTTTGTGCAGGATTGCCCTCATATGGCTCGCTGATCACGACATAATCTCCCTGTTTGTGGATCAAAGCGCCAATTCCACCATACTGACCGGTTGCAATGAATTTATAATCCTCCACTTCCGCTTCGGGAATGTAAACCGTATAAGGATCGAGCGACTCAAGCATAGCATCGATGCCGGTCTTCATCAATTCACCAGGTTTGATATCATCAACATAGTTGGTATTTAATTCCTTGAATAGGGTAGCATAAATATCGAGGTTTTTCGATATTTCAAAGTTGTTGGACTGACCGAAAACCGTAGTAAAAATTAGGAGTAAAACGATCAGTACCAGTGATTGCTTCGTTATTGTTTTCATTTTGTGCATCTTAATTGATTTTTGGAAATAATTCAATTTACAATTCAGGGTACCGGGTCATAACCGCTGCCACCCCAGGGATGACATGACAAAATACGCTTCAATGCCAGCCAGCCTCCTTTAAATGGTCCGTATTTTTTGATCGCTTCCAGGCCATAAGTCGAACACGTGGGGGTGTACCTGCAGGATGGAAGAAAATAGGGAGATATTGCTCCCTGGTAAAATCTGATCAAAAAAA
Source organism: Bacteroidales bacterium (assembly GCA_016933115.1). Taxonomy (GTDB): domain Bacteria; phylum Bacteroidota; class Bacteroidia; order Bacteroidales; family JAADJA01; genus JAADJA01. The sequence continues at coordinate 9,114 of JAFGBL010000027.1, forward strand.
TAAAAACATTAGCCAGAATCTTTTTCATACTCAGATTGTAAACGTTGTAAAACAAATATTATTTTTTTCTCTATCTCTTTATAATCTGCTGCTACCGCCGATGAATAAACCAAGGCAAAAACAATCCCGGTGTTTTGTTCATCAAGGAAATGGTAGAAAGAAACCTTGTTTTTCCTGTAAGCCTCCCTAATTCTTCTCTTAATCAGATTGCGGTCGACAGCTTTTTTAAATTGCCTTCGTGAAACGGAAATTAATACCTGCGCCGGATATATTGAACCGGGGACAGATTTTAACCAAATCACACGAATAGGACTGATATAAAAGCTTTTGCCATTTGAAAAAAGTTCATCGATTTTTTTCCTGTTGGATAAACGTTCTTCTTTTTTAAATGTTTGCATCAAACGATTGAGTGACCTTAAAGGAAATTACTTTTTATTTTCCTGCTGAAGGTATTGTTCGATGGCAACAGTCATGGACAAAGCTGTTTTGGTAGGGGCTGCAATGTTCACTTTCAATCCGTTATCTTTAGCAGCTTTGAGCGTAGTAGGTCCAAAAGCACCTATCAAAGTTGAGTTTTGTTTAAAATCAGGGAAGTTTTTAAAAAGGGATGTAACACCTGCCGGGCTAAAAAATACGATCATATCATAATTGCCGATTTTTACATCTGAAAGATCACTGGCAAGTGTTTTATAGATCACCGCTCTGTTATACTTAATTTTGGCGGCTTCGAGCATTTTGGTAAGGCTGAGCTTATGAATATCCGAACAAGGCAATAAAAATTTTTCTTCCTGATGCTTTTTAATCAAATCCAAAAGGTCTTCAAAGTTTTGTTTCCCACTGAAAATTTTTCTCTTCCTGAATTGTACGTATTTCTGGAGGTAAAAGGCGGTTGCTTCTGATATGCAAAAATATTTCAATGTATCGGGAATTTCAATACGCATCTCTTTTGCTATCCTGAAAAAATGATCAACGGCATTGCGACTGGTGAAAATGATGGCGCTATGGTCCTGAATATAAACCTTGTCTTTTCGGAACTCGCTGGCTGTTACACCCTCAATTTTTATAAACTTCCTGAATTCAATATTTACCTTGTACTTTGCAGACAATTCACCGTAGGGCGATTTTTCCAAATCAACTGGTTCCGGCTGTGATACGAGAATATTTTTTACTTTCACCTTCTTGCTCCCATTTTTAACAATACTTCCTAAAAAGTATCATTTTCCATTAAATAATCAAGTTAAATAACTCATTACCAACTTAGTAAGCACTAAAAGCGGTACAATTTCGAACGTGCAAAGATATAAAATTCTGGGAAACAATGAAAATTTAGAATAAGATAATACTGCAAGTAACTCTCTTACAATACGAAAAATAAAAATTAAACCCCAAAGTACCAATCCGGAATAGACCAGGAAAACGGATGAAGTATAAACAGCAATGATTACGATGGGAAGCAGAAAAATTCCGGTGGCTATGTTGGTAACCAAATTGATCAGGAGATAATCGGTAAGCAAAAGATAGTTTTTAAACACATTGCCAATGATTGTTATAAGTATATTTTTCAGGAACCATAAGGCCAAAACAATGACAATGATCAAAGAAAATAATTTAAAACCCGACAGGTCCAGCGGGGTTAAATTGAAAAACATGGTCATTGCAAGATATAACAAGGTAGAAAATGTAACAAGAAAAACGATGATAAGCGGAACAATGATCCGCTCCTTAAAAAGATTACCCTCCCTTTCCAACTGGTTCAGGAAGTGTCCGGCGGTAAAAGCTTTAAGTATTTGCCCAAGCCGTTTGCGATAATAAACCTGCACCCAGGCGATCAGTCCCAGGCAAATGATAAAATGGATGGTGATCCAATCCGCACCTAAAACCGGCCGCTCTGTTGGATTTAATTTACCTGAACTTTCAACAACCGAATTAAACAATGATGAAGAGACCTCATCACTATTTCCTTTATTTGTTTCTATTGTAATACTATCCTGTGTTTTCAGGCTATCAGCCAGAATTTGGTTTTGTCCTAATGAATCTGCGTTTGGAACAGTATTCCCTTCGATGGGTCGAATCATTTGCTGAACGTTGGGAAGTGAATCCTGGAAAACGCTGAATCTCATTGATTGCCAAAATAAAATTTTAAGCAAATTTAACCATATTTATTGACCAATTACCATATATTTGTAGCGATACAGAATTTAAAACCATTAAAAAAAAAAGCATGTTCAATTTTATTTTATTCGGTCCTCCGGGTTCAGGAAAAGGGACTCAATCGGTGAAGATTGCCGAAAAATATGACCTGGCACACATTTCAACCGGAGATATTTTCAGGAAAAACATTCGTGAAAAAACGCCTTTGGGTATCAAGGTTCAAAACATCATCGAAAAAGGGGAATTGGTTCCGGATGAATTGTTGATCGAAATTCTTGAAGACGCCATTGATAGTTTTAAGGGCAAAGCCGGTTTCGTCTTCGATGGTTTTCCGAGAACCATTCAGCAAGCCAAAGATTTGGATATAATGCTGAATAAAAGAAATAATGAGGTTTCATTGGTTCTGGCACTGGAGGTTAATGACCTGGAAATTATCGAAAGGTTATTAAAACGTGCTGAAATTGAGGGCCGTAAGGATGATACCCGGGAAGTGATCGAAAACCGGATCAACATTTACAACAATCAAACCCAGCCACTGATAGATTTTTATAAAGAAAAAGGTAAATTCAAATCTGTTAACGGTATCGGTGCAATAGATGAAATATTTTCATCCATTTGCAGGGAGATCGAAAAGGTAATATAACTTAATAATTATACCAATTCCTTTGATACTGAAACCGTTGTATCATCGTTGAAATTCACCTTGAATCCCAATTTCCTGAATACAGCGATCATCGCTTTATTATCCTTGGTTGTTTCGGCAGCCACTCTTCTGATACCGGACTGCACAGCAATTTCGAGGCAATAAGCTGTCAAAATCTGTCCCAAATCCTTATGTTGCCAGGCATCGGTCACAAGCACCGCGTATTCAGATACTACCACATCCGGGTCGCCAATCAACCGGCCGACTCCGATCAATTTCTTTCTCCCTTTTATTTCTATTTCAGCAACAATAGCCATTTCACGGTCGTAGTCAATAAAGCAGAATTGTGTGGCAACTTCATGAGAATCATAATAAAAATCATATCTGAACCTTGAATAGATAGAAGCTTTGGAGCAGCTTGCCAGCATTTCCAGCCACATAGGCTCATCCTCAGGCTTGATTGGCCTAAGAACAATTTCGGTTCCATCACTTAGCTTCGCCGGCCTGATCAAACGCTCGGGATAGGGCCTTAAGATCAGGTGTTCATAATCGCGGGTTTCTTTACCAATCATATTCTCATCAATAACAATACGGGCATCCAACACGATCACCTTCTCAGGTCCAACGATAATGGGATTGATATCGAGTTCCTGAATCTCGGGATAATCGGCTGCCAGGTAGGAAAGCCTGATAAGCACCTCAATCAGTGTTTCGACGTTTTTCGGTTTGCTTCCGCGATAACCTTTCAGTAGCGGATAAATCTGAAGCGATTGCAGCATTTGATGGGCAAGCTGTTCGTTCAACGGTGGAAATTCGAGCCTTTGATCTTTGAATAATTCTGCAGTAACTCCTCCCATTCCCACCAGCATTACTGTACCAAAAATCGAATCTTTTTTAATTCCCAAAATCAATTCTACCGAATCTTTGGCTTCAATCATTTTCTGAATAGTAACTCCTTCGATTTTGGCATTGGGTACTTTTTTTGCGACATGTTCAAGCATGCTTCTGAAGGTGGCCCTCACCATGTCGTCACTTTCCAGGTTCAGAGCAACACCGCCTACATCGGTTTTGTGAAAAATGTCGGGAGAATAAATTTTCATGACCACCGGATAACCTTTCCTGTTGGCAATTTCAAGGGCTTCATCTTCGGTGGTGGCAACCTCGGGATGTGTCGTAACAATGCCGTAATCATTGATCAGCATTTTAGAATCGTCCTCCGATAGAATTTTCCCCCTCGGAAAAATATTCTCAATATATTTTTTCCTTAATTCATCCCTGTCATAGGTAAATTCAACCGGGACTTCCCTGGGTGTTTCAAACAACAGTTCCAGATTGTTGGAATAATTAGAAAGCGTCATAAATGCCCTGATGGCCTGTTCCGGTGTATCATAAACTGCAATACCCGATCTGTTAAGGATTTGAATGCCTTTTCGCATACTTGCCCCACCCAGCCATGCAGCCATGATCGGTTTCGAAGTATTATCCGCCAGTTTTACAATAGCTTCTGCCGTTTCAGTCGGAGCAGTCATAGCCTGAGGTGTAAGAATGACTAGAACTGCGTCTACATTTTTATCCTGTAAAACGATCTCGGTTGCTCCTACTAATCTTTCGGGTGTCGCATCTCCCAGCACATCAACCGGGTTACCATGCGACCAGTATGCCGGTAAAAGTTGATTAAGTTTTTCAATGGTCTCTTCCGAAATATCGACAAGTTTTCCTCCTTTTGATATCAAAGCATCGGTAGCCATTACGCCCGGGCCTCCGGCATTGGTTATGATGGCAAGGCCAGTGCCTTTAGGAGCCCGTTTCCTACCTATCAGATCGGCAAAATCGAAAATATTGCCGATTTCATAAACGCGCGTCAATCCGGCTCGCCGGAAAACAGCATCGTAAATTGCGTCCTCAGAGGCCATAGCCCCAGTGTGGGAAGCTGCTGCTTTTGCCGACTCGGGGTATCTGCCGGCTTTATAAACAATAATGGGCTTTTTCCTGGCAAAAGCTCGGGCAGCCGACATAAAAGCCCTTGCTTGTGAAATGGATTCAACATATAAAATAATAGATTTTGTGTTGGGATCCTGACCGAAATAGTCGATCAGGTCACCAAAATTTACATCCATTGAATTACCGATGGAAACAAAATAGGAAAAACCGATATTGGATTCATTCGCCCAGTCGAGCACGCTGGTGCATAAAGCCCCTGATTGGGATATGAAACCCACATGCCCTTTTTTTGGCATTTCGGTAGCAAAACTCACATTCATATTTAATCCCGGGACGACAATTCCCAGGCAATTGGGCCCGATTACACGCATATCAGGAAATTTTTCGACCTCTCCTTTGACTTTATCCTCCAGTTTTTTACCCTCAGGCCCTATCTCTTTAAATCCCGCCGACATGATAATTATTCCGTTGATTCCCGCTTCACCGCACTCACGTATAATTTGCGGGACATTTTGCGCTGCCGTCATGATCACGGCCAGGTCAGGGATTTTTGGCAGGCTCTTTACATCCGGGAAACAGGGGATGCCAAATACTGCCTCCCTTTTTGGATTTACCGGGTAAACTACACCGTTATAACCTCCCCCGACAAGGTTGCGAAGGGTAATCCCTCCCACACTGTTAGCATCATTTGATACCCCAATGAGTGCGATGCGTTTGGGCCTGAATATACTATCGAGTTTTTTTATGGGCATTTTAAATTTATTATGTTGCTATAACAGAAAATTTGCCTGTTAATTGTCTCACAAAATTAGGAAACATAAATGGATATACAACCTAATATGAGTCCCGATGAACTGATTTAAAGATTATTTAAACCAGACATAATTTTCAAAATCGGATTGCAACTCTAAAACAAATCAAAAAGAGGGTTGTTATTTTTTAAGAAACAACAACTTTTAATATTCCAGCCATGATGTTTAAAAATATTACATCCCGAACACTTTTATTTCTTTTGTTACTCAATCTTACAGCTCAATGTCAGCAAAATGTAGAACTGGTTCCTTTTGCAACGGGTTTTATAAATCCGGTGGAAATTTCACATGCTGGTGACGACAGGCTGTTTGTTATTGAACAAGCCGGTTTGATCAGGATTGTAAATCCTGACGGCAGTATCAATTCCGAACCTTTTCTGAATATTACCGACAGGGTCAAATCGGGTGGTGAGCAGGGCTTGCTGGGATTGGCATTCCATCCCAATTACACTTCCAACGGTTATTTTTATGTGAACTACACAGATGATAACAATGACACCCACATTGCCCGTTTTAACGTAACGGCGGCAAATCCCCAATTGGCTGATGCTTCCTCTGAAAAAACATTGCTTGTCGTTGAACAACCCTACCAAAATCACAATGGTGGTGAAGTCGCATTCGGACCGGATGGATTTCTGTATATTGGCCTCGGTGATGGTGGTTCGGGAGGCGACCCGGGAAACCGTGCCCAAAACCTAATGTCGTACCTGGGTAAAATGCTGAGGATCGATGTGAATAACGGGGATCCTTATGAAATCCCTGAAGATAATCCCTTTGTGAATAATCCGGATGCCTTGGGCGAAATATGGGCTTATGGACTAAGAAATCCCTGGCGTTTCAGTTTTGACAGGGAAACAGGCAATTTATGGATTGGAGATGTGGGTCAGAACCAGATTGAAGAAATTGATATGCAACCGGTATCAAGCAGCGGTGGCGAAAATTACGGGTGGAGGTGTTACGAAGGAAGTAACGCCTACAATACAGATGGTTGTGACGCAATTGAAAATTATGTATTTCCGGTTTTCGAATACTCACATGGCGACGGTTGTTCAGTAACAGGAGGATTCGTGTACCGGGGACAAATTTCCGAAATCCAGGGCCATTATTTTCTGGCCGATTACTGTACCGACTATATCTGGACGTTGCACCTGGATGGTAATTCGTGGAATTCAAATCTGTTCGGACAGTTTTCAGGTAACAACTTCAGTACATTTGGTGAAGATGTCAATGGCGAATTGTACATTGCCGGATATAGCAGCGGGACAATCTATAAATTCAAGGATACAACTTCGGGATTGATTGAACCGGCCGATAGCAAAAAAGTCCGGGTATCTCCGAATCCTTTTCACGACCAGGTTGAAATAGGGCTTAAAGAAGGAACAAAATCATCAGAATATATAAGAATTATAAACCTTCAAGGTATGGAAGTTTTTAAATCCCCGTATGTTTCCGATTCACAAATGATCAATCTTGGATTCTTACCCGGAGGAGTTTATGTATTATGGCTGGATGGCAAAAATGATAAAATTTACAGTAAAATAACAAAGCTTTGACGATTTTTCAATGAATGTGGTTTATAAAAAAAGAGGGCCCATTGAGCCCTCTTAATATTTTTAAATTATTAGATTATGCTATCCTGGGGGGTTTTGTCATTAACATGATCAATCCGCCGATAATACAAACCACACCGGCAATGATGAACGGCGTCATCCAAACGATCGGTGTTGCTGCTGAACCGGCCGAATCCTTAAATACGCCTGCAAGTTGAGGACCCAATATCCCGGCAATACCATAAGCCGTGAACATCCAGCCATAATTGCTCCCTACATTTTTATTCCCGAAAAAGTCGGCTGTAGCAGCCGGAAATAAGGCGAAGTTACCACCGAAATTAAACCCGATGATACAGGCGGCAATGATAAAACCTGTTGATAGAGCAAATGAGATGAAAATATGGTAAAGCATCAGCATAATGATTCCCTGGAAGAAGGTCATGGTAACAATGGCGATTTTTCGTCCGATCCTGTCGGAAACCATTCCCCAAACAATCCTTCCCAAACCGTTAAAAATGGCATACCATGCCATGGCCGTTCCGGCGATGATTCCGGCATCCGCCAAACCGTGATATTTCAAGGCATCAATTCCGAATAACTTGATACAATAAATTACCATCAGGCCTGCAAGTGCCGAAAAGATAAACACGCTCCACAAAGCGTAGAACTGGGGCGTTCGCAGCATTACTTTAGGTTCGAAGTTGACATGACCCTCTGCCTTATTGGCCGAAGGTGTAGGCGGTACCCAACCTTTGGGTTTATAACCTTCGGGAGGATTGACCATCACCACAGAACCGATCAGAACAAAGGCAGCGAAAATAATCCCGTAAATAAAGAATACACTTTGCACATTGGGAAGTCCCATAAAATGAGCGGTATTCAGTAATCCACCAAACCACGAATCAGCCAGTTTTACCCAAATGGTAGCTCCAAACCCGAATCCGGCGACAGCCAAACCCGTAATAAGGCCTTTTTTATCGGGAAACCACTTTACGCCAACCGCAATGGGCACTACATAAGCCAATCCGATACCTGCCCCGCCGATGATCCCGATAAAGAAAAACTGGGTCCAGAAACTGTTTCCCAGCAAACCGCCAAGAATATAGCCCAGGCCCAAAACAATACCGCCTGTAAAGGCCACAATGGTTGGTCCCGATTTAGCCTGCCATTTGCCTGCCAGAACCATGACTATGGCAAATGTGGCCAATCCCGCAGAAAATACCCATGCCGCTTGTTGTGCACTGAACTGATATATCCCTTCCGGGTCAGTTAAAATTTTGGTAAATACCGACCAGGCATAAATAGCACCCAGGGCTAACTGGATCAGGATGGCGCCTATGACAACCACCCACCGGTTTGTAATTTTAATTCCTCTCATTGTTTTATTTTTTTGATAAATGAAATTATTGATGCATTTTCCTTCGGATCAGCCCGAAGAATTTATGCTATAAAAAATATAACCGGCCATTCTGACCGGTTATATTTTTATGATGATTATCGTTTAACTTGAACTTTGGCACCGGCAATGATCTCTTCGACCACACCGGGATCAAGTAAGGTTGAAGTATCGCCCAGGTTGGTGGCATCTCCTTCACCGATTTTCCTAAGGATCCGGCGCATGATCTTACCCGACCGTGTTTTTGGAAGACCGCTTACGATCTGGATCATATCCGGCTTGGCAATCGCTCCGATGAACTTATTTACAGTGTCGCGGATCTCCTTTTCGATGGTTTGCAATTCTGCATCGGAAAGTTCATCGCAGGTTACATAGGCATAAATCCCCTGTCCTTTGATCTCATGCGGATAACCAACTACTGCAGATTCATTTACTTTGGGATGCTGGTTAATGGCATCTTCCACTTCGGCTGTTCCGATACGGTGACCCGAAACGTTGATAACATCATCCACGCGGCCCATAATACGATAATAACCTTCTTCGTCACGTTTGGCTCCGTCTCCGGTAAAATACAATCCTTTGTAAGTTGCGAAATAAGTTTGATAACACCGTGGATGATCCCCGTAAGTAGTACGCAACATTCCGGGCCATGGGAATTTGATACAAAGGTTGCCTTCAACCGAATTGCCTTTCAAGAGGTTGCCTTCGTTGTCAACCAGTACCGGTTGAATACCCGGTAACGGAAGGGTTGCAAAAGAAGGTTTGGTAGGAGTGATGCCTGCAAGCGGAGTGATCAGGATGCCACCGGTTTCGGTTTGCCACCAGGTATCCACAATCGGGCAGCGGCCTTTACCCACGAGATCGTGGTACCACCTCCAGGCTTCCTCGTTGATGGGCTCTCCAACGGTACCCAAAACCGCGAGTGAACTCAAATCATGTTTTGTCACCCATTCATTGCCTTGTGCAACCAATGCGCGAATTGCTGTAGGAGCTGTATAGAACTGGTTTACTTTGTATTTGTCTACTACATCCCAGAACCTTCCTGCGTCCGGCCAGGTAGGAACTCCTTCGAACATGATGCTGGTAGCTCCGGCCAATAGCGGACCATAAACAATATAAGTATGTCCGGTTACCCAGCCTATGTCGGCTGTACACCAGTAAATATCGCCATCGTTGTACTGGAAAACATTTTTGAATGTATATTCGGCATAAACCATGTATCCGGCGATGGTATGGAGAACACCTTTTGGTTTTCCGGTTGAACCCGAAGTATAGAGTATAAACAATGTATCCTCCGAATCCATAATTTCAGCTGTGTTTTCGGAACTCACTCCCTTGAGCAGGTCATGCCACCAGATATCGCGGCCTTCGACCATGGTAACAGGATCGCCTGTACGTTTGAAAACGATAGTGTTTTTTATCGTGGGGCATTTTTCCACTGCTTCATCCACGATGGATTTCAAACCGATACTTTTTGTACCACGGAAAGCGCCGTCCGAAGTAATCACCACATTCGATTCGGCATCAATGATCCTGTCGGCAAGTGAATTGGCAGAAAATCCTGCAAAAACTATGGAGTGAATGGCGCCGATCCTGGCACAAGCCAGCATGGCAATAGCCAACTCAGGAATCATGGGCAGGTATATGGCCACACGGTCACCTTTTTTAACTCCGATCTTCAACAGTGCATTAGAAAACTGCTTTACTTTATCAAATAACTCCCCATAGGTCAGTTTTACTTCTTTTTCCTTCGGGTCATTCGGTTCCCATATCAGGGCTATCTGGTCCTTGCGTTGGAACATGTTCCTTTCGAAAATATTTTCCGTAATGTTCAGCTTGGCATTTACAAACCATTTAACATAAGGTGCATCTTTACCCTCGAAATACCAATCGAGGACATGATCCCATTTTTTTCGCCAATAATGACTTTCGGCAATATTTGCCCAGAAACCTTCCGGGTCAGCCACACTGTCTCGATACTTAATCAGATACTCTGAAAAACTTGTGATTTTATTTGTCATAGCTTGTACTTTAAATTGTTTTACAATATATTTGATTTATCTTTTTAAAATTTAAGGTTCAAAGATTAAAAGAAAAAATATACACCCAGCAAGAACCTGAAATTACCTACTACTTTGGCATCCTTTACCACATCCTTTTCGGCAATTGTCCCATAGGCTGCCGCTGTATATTCCACTTCGGGCGCTACCCTGAATTTACCTGCATTGAAAATCACACGGGGTGAAATACGGTAAACATAATCGATATCGGCTCCCCGGCTGTATATCGCACCTGCAATATTATCCATACTTCCATTGTTTTTGGCATACCCGCCAAACAGCCCGAATTGCCATTGTTTGCCATTGGTATGGATATCAGCCCAGAAGGAGGTATTGCGAATGGGGGTGTATTCTACAAATCCTTTTACCGGATCGGTCACCGATTTAACTGCATATCCGCCCAACATTGTCAGTTCAGTAGGATTTCCACCATTATAACCGTGTAACTTGACCGTAATTGCCTGGTTGGCAAATTTCAAATAACCCGAAAATCCGAGGCATGAAACTTTTGTATCAGTCTTATATCCGCTATCGGATTTCATTAACGGCTGAATGGCCAGATAATTCAAGCTTCCGCCGATCAGGAATTCGGTTTTACTTTCAGTATTTTTATAATTGTATTCAATATTCAGGTTCAAACCGGGGATAACGGCATTTCTGGCATATTCGGTTGATGGGCCATTGGGTCCGGTGCTGGTAAAATCCCTTTGTGCCAAAACCGTCCCGGCTATACTCAACCTTCCAAATTTTTGGGTAACCCTGATCTGGGGGCTTCGGTTAAAGGGTTCGAAAGGAGCACCGGTGTTAAATGATACTGTACCGGGGTAACAATTGGTATTGAACATGGGATGCCAATACTGGCCAATCATCAACTGGGTATTGGTCCAATCCAGTTTTACGATGGCGTGCCTCAACCTGAACCCGTTCAAATCCTCGCTCCCGTTTATGGCCTGCCCGAAAAATTCGGCCTCAATCATTCCTGATGTTTTGGCTCCCAATGCATCAGGCCCGGTAATCTTACCCTGAAGCCTGGTTTGAATAGAAAGCATGTGGAATGTCGGTTTGGCATTGATGTCGTTTCCTTCAGGATCCAATACTTCATTTTTTGGATATAAAAGAAAATGACCTTCACGAACATTAACTGTTTGCCGGCTATCATACATGATGTCGGTTTTTACAAAACCACCAAACTCTATCCCAAATTTCTTTTCTTCCTGGGCGGTTAAAAGGAGGGGTAATAAAACGAAAAAAAACAGAAATTTTTTCATATCAAATGCATTAATAATCTGTTGAAACGCTTTTGTTATTTAATTAACAATGAATGGCGGCAAAATTATAACTTTTTTTTACTTATTAAAATAGGTTTCACTTATTTATTGATAATCTAAATAAA